>DATAOI010000026.1 GCA_036265815.1 Gemmatimonadales bacterium | reverse complement strand
ATGACACGTCCGCCGATAGTCGGGATCGGCGGCGGTATATGCGTCGGTCGGGTGGACTCGCCGGCGAGAATCACTTAGCCGGCTTCAACCCACGGAGCCAGGCATTGATAGGCTGCCGGCCGATAGGTCACCTCCCTCCTTCAAATGGTGTCCGCCGCCCGCCCTCGCCGGGTTCTTCCGGCTGCCTAACGCCGTCGTGGCGCGCTTTTGATCCACCACCCTGCGCGCTCAGACAGATGGGTGTCCGGTACAGGGGTGCCACAGCTCTGGTGCCTGGCAAGCTGTCACGGATAGCCATCAGGAGGGGCTCGATCCCCAGATCCGGGAACAAGCCCGCGAGTTCGTCGTGGTGCGCTGGCAAATACAGTTGCGGGTGGAAGAGGCTCACTAAGGGCAAGGTCGCCGCGACCTGGGGTCGGGCAAGAAACTGGCCTTGGTAGGCGACAATGGCGACGTCGACCCCGCCGATCCGTTCCATCAGGCGGCGCTCTTCCTCGGTGATCGGGCCTGCGCTGTCGAGCCAGATCAGGCGAAACCCGGTGCCGAAGGTTAGGAGGTACGCAAGCGTGCCTTCACTGTCGATTGAGGAGTCGTTGCTCCCCCGAGCTTTGATAGCGGCCTCAGCCACCGCCGCCTCAGCAGATGGAGCACCATCGACCACGGCCATAGCCTCGCCGAACTTGCCGAGCACGCCCGGTTGCAGGACGCTATGGTGAGCCAGCACAGGCTCGACCTTGAATCTGTCGAACTGCAGGACCTCGCCACCGCGACCAGTAACAATTCGGGTCTGATCTTCTGGCAGGCCGGCGGCTTGAACTACCCGGACAGCGGAGGTGGCGCCAACGACGAGGGCGCCAGTTTCTTGGGCGATACGCGCCGCATCGGCGATGTGATCCCAGTGGGCATGTCCAATGAGAATCAGATTGACATGTTTGATTTCCTCGGCTGTCACTCCGATTGACCGGTTCCGAGGGCCCCGATCAAAGAAGGCATCAAGTAGAATGACTTGGTCCTCGTAGGCGACCTCGAAATTAGCCGTTCCCAGCCAGCGCAGAACAATTGTAGAAGCCGGGGGCGGTGGCCCTCCAGCGGCCGCGGTCTCAAGGGTTTGGCACGCGACGCTTCGCGGTGCCGGGGGCACAGTGGACGAAGGCGAGGATCTCTTGGTCGCACACCCGTGCGCGGCGAGTAGAATGGCGACCCCGCCTATTAACCGGGCCTTTCGTCCGCGTACGTTCCGCCCCGGACAGTCGATGCGCGCCCGCCTGAACATAGGAGTAGCCTCCCCCCCGGTTATTGGACTCCGCCAGGAATGCCCTAGATGCTTGTGGTGTCGCCTGACGACATGCGCATCAGCTTCGGATCATCACGCCCGCGGCCGGAAAGCTTTCGTGCCGCAGCCTCCTCACGGGACGGAGCGCCCGGCCGGAGTCTAGGAAACGTCGGCCGTGCATGCGCTGTTTAGGCGCCGGGGTTCTCGATTGCTGGCGCCCCGGCAGGCAGTAGCAGGTTTGCAGGATCTTGGCAAGCGGGCAAACAACACGAGCGGCCCCGCAAGGTCCGTCAGGAAAATCACTCGTGAGATCAGAAAGTGGCCCTGCTCGTTCATTGTGGGCATGGTCCCTTGTACAGCCGGGGCTGCACGGCGCGAATGCAACAGCGACGTAGCCGAGGCCATAAGCAGCGATCAGGACTGGACCCAGCCAATCGCCTGAGGCGGCCCTTGCTTCGGCCCGTTCCCAGGTCAAGCGCAGCCTTGACCCTTCTGAATCCACGACTTACCGTAGCGCCGAATACCTCGCCACCGCCTTCGTCGGAGACCGTCTTACATGCCTCATCGTATCAACTCCTGCGCGCCACAGTACCGCCGTTTCTCACCCAGGCTGTTCGGGGGACTATCGGTCCTGATGCTGGGTTGGGCACCCACTCAGGCCGCCGGCTCCAGAGAAGTGCCTGGGGCGTCCCGACAACCAGTCACGATGGCAGTCGAGGACTCGCTCCCCGCATGGCATCTGAACGGGAGGGCCCTGGCCGCCAGGTGCCGTGAGGCCGTCAGCAATACCCGAGCGGCCATCGACACGCTACTCAAAGGGCCACCCGACTCTGCCCCCGCCTTTGCTCGGCTCCAGGCTGTGGAGCGGGCCAACACTCGCTTCCAGAACGCGATTACCACCGCTCGCACTCTCATGCTGCTCTCGCCTGACAGTGCGGTCCGCGATTCCTCCACCGCATGTGACAAGCTCGTGTCCAGCTACACGGCAGAGGCAGCGGCGGACGCTCGCCTCTATGCGTTAGCCCGACGGGCATGGAGCGAGATTTCCGCCGGACCGGGCACCTCGTCAGGAGCACAGGCAGATCGGCAGCTGGTGAAGCTCTACATAGAAACGGGGCGGAAGGCCGGCGCCGCCCTGGACTCGGCCACTCGCAAGACGGTTGTCCGCCTGTTTCAGCACCATGCCGACCTCGAGCGCGACTTCAACCTTACGTTGGCCGCCGATTCGACCCAAGTCCGAATTCCACTCTCCGACACCGTGGGGCTCGACCCTCAATTTCGCTCTCAGCTTCGGCGTGAGGGCGACAGTCTGGCCGTTCCAGTCAACGAGAGCACGTTCTTCCCGTTCTTGAAACACGAGTCGGATCGCGAGGCTCGCCAACGCTTCGCCTGGGCCTACTTAAATAGGGGCGGTGCTTCGAACGTAGCGCGGCTCGACACGGCGCTGGCCGTGCGCGATACGATCTCGCACCTGCTGGGCTTTTCGAATTGGGCAGCGTACCAGCTCAGCACGAAGATGGCGAAGTCTCCCGAGCGGGTACTGGATCTGCTGGAACGTCTGAAACCGCTACTCCGACACAAAGCGGCAGCCGAGCTTTCTCGACTCAGGCCCCTGGCAGGAAAAGATGGGATCACAGGGAATCTCGAGCTGTGGGATTACTTCTATTACCTCGAGCGCCTCCGAAACCGGCGCTACGCGCTCGACGAGAACCTCGTTCGGCAGTACTTCCCAGTCGATCACGTCGTCCCCGCGGTGATGGACCTCTACAGCAGACTGCTTGGTGTGCGGTTCCGTGAGGTCACGCCAGCCGGTGCCTGGGCGCCCGGCGTGCGCCAGTTCACGGTGGCGGAGGCCGGGTCCGCCGCACCGCTGGGACGGCTCTACCTCGATCTCTTCCCACGGCCGAACAAATACGATCATTTTGCCGACTTCGACCTGCTCCCGACGTTCCGGCAGGCGGATGGCTCGCGACAGCTCCCCTGGACGGCCATCGTGGGGAACTGGCCGCTGGCCGCGCCCGGACACCCTGCGCTCCTGACCCACGGCGACGTGCTCATCTTTTTCCACGAGTTCGGCCACGCCATGGCCACGGTGCTCAACCAGTCCCCGTATTTCACCACGAGCGCCTACCTCCAGGACTTCGTTGAAGCCCCCTCGCAGATGCTGGAGAACTGGATGTGGCAGCCGGCGATTCTCCGACGGGTGTCACACCACGTCACCACCGGCGCCCCACTTCCGCTCCCGCTCATCCGACGCATGTTGGCCCTCAAGCACCTGGATGACGGCAACAAGTGGGGCCTTCAGGTCTTCCTTGCACTGTACGACATGAGACTGCACAGCGCCTCGCCTCCTCCCGAGCCGACGGCCGCCTGGTTTGCCCTCTGGCCGAGCGTCATGCCGATGCCGTATCCCAGAGACACTCGCCCCGAGGCAAGCATCAGCCATTTCATGGCCGGGTACGAGGCCGGCTATTACGGATACCTTTGGTCCAAGGTGTATGCCCAGGACATGTTCACCAGGTTTGAGAAAGCGGGCGTACTCGATCCTCGGACGGGGCGAGCGTACCGCGATGATATTCTGGCACCTGCGGGGACGGAGGAACCTGACACCCTGGTGCGCCGTTTTCTTGGTCGGCCGCTCAGAACTGATGCGTTCTACCGGGAGTTAGGACTGAACCCGTTACGCATCAAAACTCGATCATGACCTTGATAGCCTCGCGCTGGTCCATCGCCCGGTAGCCCTCGGGCACCCCGTCGAGGTTCGTGGTCCGATCGAACACGCGCCCTGGCTCGATTCTGCCTTCCAGAACGTCGGGTAGCAGCTCCTCGATGTAGGCGCGGGCCGGCGCCGGGCCACCGGCGATGGTGACGTTGCCGAAGAACGTCGGCACCGCCGCCGGAATCGCCCCACTCTGCGGCACGCCGACCCGCCCGACGGCGCCGCCGGGCCGGGCGATGCTGAGCGCCGTGAGCGTCGACTCTTCGTACCCCACGCATTCGAGCACGGCGTGGGCGCCCAGACCGCCGGTCAGCTCGCGCACCCGCTCGATTGCCTCGTCGCCCCGCTCGCTCACGATGTCCGTCGCGCCGAACTCCCGCGCCAGCGCGATCCGGTCGGGATGGCGGCCCAGCAGCATGATCTGCTCGGCGCCGAGCCGGCGAGCGGCGAGTACACCGCAGAGGCCGACCGCACCGTCGCCCACCACCGCCACGATCTTGCCGGGGCCGGCCCGGGCGGCGCGGGCCGCGTGGTGGCCGGTCCCCATCACGTCGGACAGCGTGAGCAGCGACGGCATCAGCGCGTCGTCCGGCCCCACCGGGAGCGGGACGAGCGTGCCGTCCGCCTGGGGGACCCGCACCGCCTCACCCTGGCCCCCATCCTGGTCCGTGCCGCCCCACCATCCTCCGTGCAGACATGAGGTCTGCAGCCCCTGCCGGCAGAACTCACAGGTGCCGTCGGACCAGGCGAACGGGGCGACCACCAGGTCGCCCGGCCTGATGGTGCGGACCGCGGACCCCACGGCCTCGATCACCCCGATGAACTCGTGCCCCATGCGGCGTCCCTTCTCGCTGGGTTCCATCGACTTGTACGGCCAGAGATCGCTGCCGCAGATGCAGCCGCGGGTGACGGTGAGCAGGGCGTCGGTCGGTTCCTTGAGGCGTGCGTCGGGGACGGTCTCGACCCGGACGTCCCCGGCGCCATACATAACGGTTGCGCGCATGTCGCTGCTACCTCTCGTTCGTGGTGTGCTCTTCAACCGGCTCCATCTACACCTAAGACTAAGCCGGCTGGTGGGAGGGCGGATAGGACGGTTGTCGGGGCCGGCTGGGTTCTGGTGCCTACCTATCGGCGATGCTGAGCGATAGCTTCACAGCGGGTGACACCGTCGGCTCAGTCGCAAGGAGTACCCCCGTGGGCATTTATGACTCGTCCCGCACCCGGATCGCGCCGGTGTTCGGGCACCTGCAGTGTTTAGATCCGTCCGGAAGACTCTGGCTCCAAGGGCTCCTCGAGCTGGCGAACAGTCGAAAGTTGCCGAGGCCGGTGGCGGGGGACTCCCGCCTGCGAGTGGCCAAGTGGTGGCCCAGGGAGGCGAGACTGGCAGCTCCGCCCGGGCTTCTGCGATGGCTCCTGGAGAATGCGGAGGAGCCACGGACTATCGCCGCATGGGGCACCAGGCCAGAGGTGATGGCCAACCGGCGCCGGGTCGTCGACCGGGATGCCGACACGGTGGCGCAGGCGTTGAAGAGTCTTCAAGAACGCCGCGCCTCGACTCGTGCGTGGTATGTGCTCGAGGAGCCAAGTCAGCCAGACGTCTATCTGGATTCTGCCGACGCGGTGATCGTGATCGAAGGGAAACGGACGGAGACCGGTCCCACGACCTCCACGGCCTGGATGAGTGTGCGGCATCAGATGCTCCGGCTCCTCGACGCGGCGTGGGATCATCGACAGGGTCGCCGGATCTACGGCCTGTTCATCGTCGAAGGGGGGGAGCGGGGCGTCACCTCCGCCGAACCCTCGTCCGCTTGGCACGAGGCAGTCGAATTGACCATCTCGGACGAGGTGCTCAAGGGCAGTCTGCCTCACCGGTCGCCAGAGGAGCGATCGGAGATCGCCAGCGCTCTCCTCGGCGTCACCACATGGCAGGCCGTCTGCGACGAATTCCAGATACCGCGCGAGGTGCTCATCGCAGAGGTTTTTGATGACAGGCCCACGCCGGCGACGACGCGGAGGAAATCGGGGAGGACTTCGCGGCCGACGCCCCTGCCGGATGACTTGGACCAATCGAAGCCACCGGAGGTCGCGACCAGCTCGACACCCACCTAGGGTTCGCGGCCATGTGACGGATGGCCGCACCACATCTCCACTTACCCACGTGGAGAGCCCTGGCCGGGCCCTGTTGTCCACATCACAGCCCCCGTCCCGGCAATCCCTTAGCCTGATCCAGCATCCCGTCACGCCCTCTTCGTGGAGAGGGCCCAACGGCGAGCCGCTCGCGGCCGCCCGGAGGCCCTGTGCCCGACCCAGAGGACGCCGGCGTCATCCCCCTCGATACCGGCCCGTTGGTGCTGGTGGTCGACGACGAGCAGACCCCCCGCTCGATCGTAAGCCGGATGGTCCGCGCCATGGGCTACCAGGTGCGGAGCTGCCGGAGCGGCCGGGACGCCCTCCGGTTCCTGGCCGCCCACCCCCGCCGGGTCCGGCTTGTCCTGGCCGATCTGAGCATGCCCCGGATGGACGGCGGGGAGCTGGCCGAGCGGGCGCGGGACCTGGACCCGACCCTCCGGGTGGTGCTCATGTTCGACCCCGGCGACGTGCACGCGGTCGATCTGCTGAGCGGCTACCGGGACTTCCCCTACCTCATGAAGCCGGTCACCTTCGGCGACCTCCACGGCTGGCTCGTGCAGTTGCTCGGCGCTCCCCCGGGTGGGCCGTCCCGCCCGCCATCGATCGGGCAGCGGCGGCAGCGCTCCCGGCGCCCCTCCGGCCAACAGGAGGAGTGACCCGGTGGAGAGAGGTGCCCGTGTCACCTTGCCGCCGGTCGAGCCGATCGTCCCGGTCGCCCGCGCCGAGCCGTTTGATGATCCCGCCTATCTGTTCGAGCCCAAGTACGACGGGTTCCGCGCCCTGCTCTACGTCACCCGGCAGGACTGCCACTTCCTCTCCAAGCAGGGGAACGTGCTCGCGCAGTTCCAGGAGCTGTGCTATTGGGTCCGGGAGGAGCTGCGGGTCAAGGAAGCGATTCTCGACGGGGAGGTCGTGGCACTCGACCACCAGGGCCGGCAGGACTTCCGGGGCCTGCGGGCGGGCAAGGGGAACCTGCACTACGCCGTCTTCGATGCGCTCTGGGTGAACGGGAAGGATCTCAGAAAATCGTCACTCACCCGCCGGAAGCGGGCGCTGCACCGGGTCATCTGGGCGGCCAGCACGGTGCTCTCGCAGATGTTCTTTATCGAGGAGCGCGGGCGGGACCTGTTCGCGGCGGCGGAGCGGCTCGATCTGGAAGGGATTGTGGCCAAACGGAAGGCCGACCCCTACGGGCCGGAGACGGTGTGGTACAAGGTGAAGAACCGGGCCTACACCCAGGCGGAGGGCCGCTGGGAGCTGTTCCAGCGGCGCCCAGGCCGATGACTTACCCCCGGTGCCGGCGGGAGGCCAGCAGGAGAACGAGGCCGACCACGAGTCCCGTCAGAACTACCGCCGTGAAATACCATCCATAAATACGGAGAAGAACGGCCACGACGCTTCAGTCCCCGTCGCCATGACCGTGTCCGCCGCCATGACCGTCCCCGCCGTCATGGCCGTCCGCGCCGCCGTCCCGATGATCACCACCATCGCCATGATCGTGGCCGCCGCCCTGGTCGTCTCCGGCTCCGCCGCCACCACCCTGATCGGCTCCCCCAGCGTGGGAACCGCCACCGCCAGATCCGTCGCCGCGGGGGAGAGGGGCGCCACCACTGCCACCACCCTGATCACCTCCGCCACCGCCTCCACTCCCGGGGTTGTCACCGCCGCCGCCAGGATCGGGAGCCAGAGCGACCAGTCGAAAGTGCACGCTCAGCGCGGGCGACCGACTGTCTGCCACCTGGGCCGCAATGAGCTGATTCCCTGCCACCGTTCCCAGCCGCACGGCAGCCGCCGCGTGACCGGCCGAATCAGTAGATACCGCTGCCGGGTCCAGACCGGCCCCGGGGAGGTCGCCCACGAAATGGAACTCGACACTCGCCCCATCCACGGGGCGGGAGCTTGGGTCGAGGACTTTGACGATGAGCGGCTGATCGAGGAGGCTTCCGGCCTCGGCGCGCTGGCCGTCACCGGAGACGATCACGAGCGACGCAGGATCTCCCGAGCCTGGAAGGGTGAGATCCCCTCCGGCGCACCCGAGAACAAGAACCAAGGTGACAAATCCGACACGCATCGTGAAACCAGTCCTGACAGATTCCCGGAGGCGACGGACCCTATAGGAAAAATGAGACTCGTGATCCCCAGGCCGATGTGGCGTCGGTCACCCCCTGAACCGTGGCTCTCCTGTCGGCGATCTGGCCAGATTGGTTACACTGTCCGGCACCAGCAGTGTGTCCGTGAACGTGCCGGGCCGAGGGAGGGAGGTAGCCCGTGTCTGACCGATCATTCCCTGCGATCGACCCAAACATCGCCGCGTTCTATCAGCAGACGCCTGAGGAGCAACGGCTCGAGCACGGCCCCTTCCTTCTCGAGGCGCTGCGCACCCGGGAACTGATCGAGCGCCACGCACCAGAGGCGCCCGCAACGGTGCTCGACGTCGGTGGAGCCGCCGGGGCGTACGCGCTCTGGTTGGCAGATGCGGGATATGCGGTGCACTTGGTCGATGCGATGCCGCGGCTGGTTGCGGAAGCGCAGCGGCGCAGCGCCACCGCCTCCCGCCCGCTCGCCTCGTGTCGGGTCGGTGACGCCCGGGCCCTGGACTTCCCGGATCGGAGCGCCGACATCGTCCTCCTCCTCGGGCCACTGTATCACCTGACCGAGGCCCCCGATCGCGTGCGCGCCCTCCGCGAGGTGCAGCGGGTGCTCAAACCCGGCGGCCGGCTCTTCGCTGCCGCCATCTCACGCTGGGCCTCGGCGCTCGACGGGCTCACCCGTGACCTCTTCCAGGATCCGCGATTCACCGCCATCGTGGATCGCGACCTCCGGGAGGGACAGCATCGGAACCCGACCGAGCGCCTCGACTACTTCACCACGGCATACTTTCATCGGCCGGATGAGCTGTGCGCGGAAGTGGCGAGCGCGGGACTGACCGTCGAGGGACTGTACGGGATCGAGGGCCCAGGCTGGCTCCTCTCCGATGTGGCGGAGCGGTTGGCCGATCCGCGCCGCCGGGCCGATCTGCTCCAGGCGGCCAGGCTGCTCGAAGCGGAGCCATCGGTGCTCGGCACCAGCGCGCACCTGCTGGTGGTGGCGCGGGCCACGATCGACCGGTCGTAAGCCATCCGGTGCCACGTTTGCGACACCGCGCACGGGGAACGCGTGTCGCAAATCAGCCGCTTTCCGGCTCGGTTTGCCCCTAGTGCGGCCGAGTACCTCCCGGTAGCATGAAGGCATCCCAATAAAACGAGTGTGCGCCACCATGCGAAGGATCATTGCCATCGCCCTATTGACCATCGCGGGAGTTCCCCTCGCCCACGGCCAGGTCGGCACAACGACTGAAGGGCCGCCGCTCACCATTGCAGGTGTGCCGCTCTACGGAATCGCTGAAAACGGAGACCTGTTTTGGCTATTCCATCAGGGAGCCGACAATGGCTCGGCCAATTGGGCAAATCAGGGGCAACGCAAGAATGTCGGGAGCGCCTGGAATGAAGGACTCAGGGTATTCAAAGGCAGCCCTCGCGGAGAGGACGGGGTCATTTACCGCGTCGACAGCAGAGGCGACCTGATCTGGTTCAAGCACGTTGGCCACGCCACCGGGGCGCCGAACTGGATCGGGCCAAAGACCGTCGGCCATGGGTGGCAGGACGTTCGGATCGCCTTCGCCGCCGGCGATGGTGTCATCTACGCGATCAATAAGAGCGGCGAGCTGCTGTGGTTTCGGCACCTGGGATACGGCGACGGCAGCGCCACATGGGCAAACGACGGCATCGGCGCGAAAGTAGGAGTCGGCTGGGGCGGCGTGCGGATGGCGTTCGCCGGTGGCGGCGGCATCATCTACGCGATCGACGGCAAGGGAGACTTGTACTGGTATCGCCACCTAGGACACACGGACGGAACGTTCACGTGGGCGAACGGCGCCGTCGCTACCAAGGTCGGCAACGGATGGGCCGAGGCAGCGAGCGCCTTCTCAGGCGGGAAGGGCGTGATCTACGCGCTGAAGCGCGATGGTAACCTCTACTGGTATAACCATACCGGCGCGGCCACCGGTGCCGCCACATGGACGCCGCCCGGCACAGGAAACCGGATTGGCACGGGCTGGGGCGAGATGGTGCGGATTTTCTAGTGCTGATAGGGCTTTGCCATGACTGATACTCTGGCGCCCGCCACCTACAACGTTCAGATCACCGGCGAAGTCAGCGGCCAAGTCGCGGTCGGCAGCAACATCGTCCAGATCGGCCAGGTTGCCGCGGGCGCCAGGGTGGACATCGCGCTTCCGCCTGCGCCGCCTCGACGGCTGCCGGCCCCCCGCCTGCTGCTCCCCCGGCCATTCCCCAACCTCCTCGGACGGGATGCCGAGGTCGGCGCCGCGTCGCGCGCGCTCCTCGAGGCGATGCCGGTCGAGCTCTCCGGCGAGGCCGGCGTGGGCAAGACGGTGCTGCTCCGCCACCTGGCGCGCCAGCTCGACGCCAAGGCCTTCCCCGACGGGTTGGTCTATCTCTCCGGCCGCGGACAGGTGCTGGGAGACCTGCTGCAATGCCTGTTCGAGGCGTTCTACGCTTCCGACCAGCCACACAAGGCCAGCGATGCCGAGCTGCGCGGATCGTTGCAGGGGATCAGGGCGCTGGTCCTGCTGGACGACGTCAGCCTCCCGCGCGACCAGCTCGAGAGCGTGCTCGACCTGGCGCCCGAGTGCACCTTCCTCTTCGCCGACGAGCGGCCCGAGCTCGTCAGCGACCGCCGGGCCATCGCCCTCGGGGGCCTGGCGCCGGACGCGGCGCTCAGGCTCATCGAGCGGGAGTTGGGCCGACCTCTGACCGAGGTGGAGACCGCGGCAGCAGGAACACTCTGCACTGCGGTGAAGGGCCATCCGCTGCGCCTGCTGCAGGCCGCGGCCCGGAGTCGCGCCGACGGGGGAGCCCTCGCCGCCGGTGAGCCGCCGGCGCCCACGGACGACCGCTCGCGCCGCGTGCTCGGCGTGCTGGCCCTGGTGGGCGCCCCGCTCACGGCGGCTCAGGCGGCCACCATCGCCGGCGTGTCCGACGTCCAGCCGGTGCTCGATGGCTTGGCCGAGCGCAAGCTGATTCGGGTGGAGGCTGACCGCTACACGCCGGCCGCCACCGGTGAATCGCTGCTCTCGGCCACGGAGGCGAGCGCCACGCAGGCCCGGGCGCTGGAGTATTTCTCCAGTCCGCCGGGGAAGGGCGGCATCGAGACGGCGGAGATCGCCGGCAGCAGCGAGGCCATCATCCAGGTCCTCGGCCGGGCCGCCGCGGCCTCCCGCTGGGATGACGTGCTGAGTGTCGCGCACCGGGTAGAAGGCGCCTTGGCGCTGGCCCCGCGCTGGGGCGCGTGGGACCGGGTGCTCGCCAAGGCTGCCGAGGCGGCCGCCGCGGCCAACAAGCCCAACGAGCTGGCCTGGTCGCTCCACCAGTCGGGGACCCTGGCGCTCTGTGTCGGCAAGGAGTCGGCGGCGCGCGCCGCGCTCACCCGCGCGCTGGAGATTCGCGTGTCGCTGAAGGACACGGCGGGCGCCGAGCTGACCCGCCACAATCTCAGTCTGCTCGTCCCGCCGCCACTCCCGCCCGATCGGCCGGAGCCGTCCAAAGGCCCTGGTCAGCCCGATGGTCCCGCGGTGCATGTCGCCGGGTGGAAGCCGCTGGCGACCAAGCTGGGCGTGGCGGCACTGATCGGAGCCGCGGGCTGGGGAGTCTGGAGAGCGCTGGCACCCGGTCCCCCGCCGGCGACCCTTCCAGACGCGCTCCGGTTCAATCCCCAGGACGTGGGTGCCATCAGCACCATGCAGACGGTGAGCTTCTTCAATCGGGGTGGGTCCGTCCTGGAGCGGCTGCGGGTCGCCACCCAGGGCCCGCAGGCGGCGGAGTTCACCGTCGGGCCGGAGAAGTGCTCCCGCGCGAGGATCGCGTCCGGCCAGGGGTGCGCGATAGGGGTGCGGTTCCGGCCCACCGGGAATGGTCCGCGGAGCGCCACGCTCGGCATCTTCGATCAAGACGGCCGTACGCTCGCCAGCGTGCCCTTGGCCGGCACGGGTAGTGGAACCGCAGCTCCGAAGCCGCCTCCTCCGCCCACTCCGCGGCTGGTCTGGGTGCCCTCGGCCGTCGCCTTCCCGGAAACGCCCACCGGGGAGACGGTGACCGCTGCGGTGGGACTCTCGAACCGCGGGGCCGGACAGTTCCAGGCGCGCGGGGTGCGGGTGCAGGGGCCCCAGTCGGCGGAGTTCCGAGTGGTGCGGGAGGACTGCACCGGGCGCGCGCTTCGTGCAGCGGCCCGCTGCACCATCGAGGTCGGCTTCCAGCCGGCGGAGGTCGGCCAGCGGACCGCCCGGCTGACGCTCGCCGGCGACGGAGGCATGGCCGCCACGGTTTCCTTGAGCGGCCGTGGGCAGCGTGTAGTCCATCCGGCCGCGGTGGCGCGGGTCGACCCCGAGCGGCTCGACTTCGGTTCCCAGGCCGTGAACGCCGGAGCCCCGCCGCGCACGGTCACGATCACCAACTCGGGGAATGCGCCGCTCACGCTCGCCTCGATCACTGTGAGCGGCGCCGATCAGGGCAGCTTCGCGGCCGGGCAGGCCTGCGCGGTGCCGGTCGAGCCGGGCGGCCACTGCTCGATCGAGCTGCGGTTCACCCCTCGGCGCGCGGGTGACCACAGCGCCGCGCTCTCTCTTTCCTTCGCCGGCGGCCTGCCGGCGCAGCAGGTCGCGCTGACCGGCATCGGCAGTGCGCCGGTGGGCCCGGTCGCGCGCATCGACCCGGCGGCGCTCGACTTCGGCACCCAGGACCTCAGCGGCCGAAAGGACGCGATCGCCGTCCGCGTGACCAATGGCGGCTCGGCGCCGCTTACGGTCGGGAAGATCTCGGTCGAGGACGACGGCACGGGCAACAACGACCGGCGGAGCTTCCACCAGCAGAACAGATGCTCCAGGAAGACCCTCGCGCCGAACGAGAGCTGCGAGATCTCGGTGCAGTTCACGCCCTCGACAGTGGGGGCCCACGCCGCGGCCCTCACCATCGCGGACAATGCGTCCGGCAGCCCGCATCGGGTCGGCCTCACCGGCACGGCGGAGGGAGGGGTGCTGGCGGTGAGCCCGGCGTCGCTCGGCTTCGCCGGGACTCCAACCGGCGGCCGGAGCGAGCCGCAGACGGTCACCGTCACGAACAGCGGGACCCGGCCCATGCCCATCAGCCGCATCGTGGTCGGCGCCGGCGGTGTCGCGGGGATCTTCGGACAGGGCGACGCGACCCAGTTCGCGATCGTGTCCAATGACTGCGGATCGGCGCTCGCGCCGGGTGCGAGCTGCGCCGTCGGCGTGAGCTTCACGCCCCAGAAGCCCGGCGACATCACGGGCAAGCTGAGCGTCTTCGGCGAAGGCGGGACGCTCCCGTCGGTGCAGGCGGACCTGGCCGGCTCCGGCATGGCAGTCGAGCTGCCGAGTCCCCGGCCGATCGGGCCGGGCGTAGCCGACGCAGCACAGGCACCCGACGCATGCCTCGCCACGACGATCGTTCTCTCCTGGACGGCGGTGGGCGGCAACGGCGTGGGGTATCTGGTACGGCTGGAGGAACAGCAGTTCGTGCCGGGCACCAACCAGCGGACCACGCCGAAGGTTCTGATCGACGAGCAGACGCCGACCCCGGACATCCGGCGAGACGTTCGCGGGCTCGTCGCCCACAACGGGTCCTTCAGCTGGAGCGTGCGAGCACGCGACGCCGCGGGCAACCAGAGCGCGCCGAGCCCGCCACTCTACTTCTTCTGTAACATCGTCGGATGATCGGGGGCAGCATGGCGGATCAAGCGGGCGGGAGCGGAGACAACTTCAACGTCACGATCGGCCCGGTAGGGCAGGGCGGCCAGGTCGCCGTCGGCAAGAACATCACCCAGGTGACCTCGCAGGAACGGGAGGAGCTGGCGCGGGTGGTGGACCAGTTGCGCCGCCAGGTGGAGGCGGAGGCCCCACCCGAGCGGAAGGCCGTGGCGCTCGAGCAGGTGGCCGCCATTCAGCAGGAGGTCCAGTCCGACAAGCCCGACCTGGGCAGGCTCCAGGCCGCGAAGCAGTGGTTCGTGGCGAACCTGCCGAAGCTGGCCGGCGCGGTGGGCAGTGTGGTGGTGCATCCGATCGTGGGGAAGCTGGTCGAGGCCACGGGGGAGGCGATGGCGAAGCGGTGGAAGGAGCATGTGAGCGGGGCGGGAACGACATAGTAAATCGGCTGACGCCCCGAGTCAGATCGCGCGGATCGCCCGCACGGTCGCGGAAGCGCCCAGCGGCTCCAGCAGCCGAGCCGCTCGGGCCTGCAGGTCGGAAGCCCCTCCGTGCGCGAGCGCCAACGCCTGGTCGTAGGGACAGCCGAGCCGCTCCCACTCAGCCGCCGCTCCTTCCGGATCCCCCTCGATCTCCAGCGCGCACGCCCGCGGCAGCTCCTCCGGCACCTGGTCCAGCGCCCCGGCCCGGTGCAGCCACACGGCCAGCACCCCGCGGATCCACGGATGGTCCTTCTTCGCCGAGAGCTCGTAGGCCGGCCGCGCCTCCACTGCCGCGCGTGCCGGATCCCCACCGAGCCATGCCGCCTCGGCTCGCGCGATCGCCACCGGACCGAGCCGCTGCAGCTCTGCCGTCCGGTCCGCCAGCGCCTTCGCCTTGTCCAGCATCTCCCAGATCGCGTCCTCGCCGCGCGCCGCCCGCAGTCGCCCGAGCACGCACAGCACATGAATCCGCGCGACCGGCATCGTGCCCGCATGCTCCAGCAGGGCCGTCGCCTCCCGCTCGGCGTCGCTCCACGCCCCGGTGTCGAAGAAGAGCTGCGCGCGCCAGGTGCGGAGATAGGTGGTCCAGAAGTCGAGATCCCGGGCCTCGGTGTATTCCAATCCCTGGTCGAGATACCGGCGCGCCTCCGAGTACCGCTTGTCGACGACCAGCCCGGTGAAGTTGGCGTAGCAGCGGGAGACGTGCTCCTGGTAGCCCGCGTCGCCTGCCAGCCGCAGCGCGCGCCCCAACTTGGCGTACCCGTCCTCCGGCCGAAGCGATCGGATCTGCGCGGTGCCGACGTTGGTCAGGGCGTGAACCAGGACCTCGCCGTCGCCGAGCGTCTCCGCCATGGCGATCGCCTTCTCCCCCCACGCCACCGCATCCGTCGTCTCGGCCGCGAGCATGTGGAGCTGCGACCGGTTGCTATACGCCCACGCGAGCTCCGGGCTCGGGCCCAGCGGCTCGAGCACGGCCACGGCCTCCGCCGCGTACCGCTCGGCGGCCTGCCGCTGCCCGCTCGACCAGGCGAGCCGTGAGAGCCACCGGAGCGCGGCGCCTTCGCGCCGCCGGTTCCCCAGCCGGCGCCAGATCGCCAGGGCCTCCTCGCGCGCGGCCATTGACTCCGGGATCAGGCCGTACTGGTACTCCTCGTACGAGCGGCCCTCGAGCAGCGCGCCCCGCCGCTCCGGCGGGAGACCCTCCGCGAATCGGAGGCCCAACGCATAGTGCGCCGCCGCCTCGCGGTGCGCGCCGAGCGCCGAGGCCCGCTCAGCCGCGGCAGTCACCCAGCGCTGCACCGCCGCGGCGTCGCCCGCGCCCTCCGCGTGGTGCACCAGCCTCGCAGCCGCGGCCGGCGACGGCGCCGACTCCAAGGCCGCGAGCGCCCGTGCGTGCAGCCCGCGGCGCCGGGCGGGCGCCAGGCTCTCCTCCACCGCGCGTCGGGCGAGGTCGTTCCTAAACCCGACGCCCTGCTGATCGCTGGTCAGCATCCCCGCGGCGAAGCACTCGTCCACCGCCGAATCGGGCCCGAGGAGGTGCTCCACCAGCCACGACTCGGTCTTCCCCGGAATGACCGACACCGTCTCCAGCGCCTCGCGTGCCTTGGGCGACAGCCGCGTCGCCCGGCCCAGCACCGCGTCGCGCACCGTCGCCGGGATGCCGCGCTGACGGGCGGCGAGGACCTCGGTGACGTAAAACGGGTTGCCGGCCGTGGCCGCGTGGAGGCCGCGAGGGGAGCGGCCCACGCGGCGGGCCAGCGTCTCCACCGCTGCCGCGCTCAACGGCTGCAGCTTCACCCGGTGGACCGCACCGCGCGGGAGATCGCCGAGGACCGAGCGCAGCGGGTGGGCGGGGCCGACCTCGTCATCCCGCACCGTGACGATCACCAGCAGCGGGAGCCGCGACGCGCGCCGGCCGAGAAACTTGAGCAGGTCCAGCGTCGCCTCGTCGGCCCAGTGCACGTCCTCCAGTACGAGCACCGTGGGGCTCCGGCCGAGCTCGTCGAGCACGGTGGCGAAGATCGTCTCGCGGCTCGAGCCGTTCCTGAGCGCGGCATCCAGGGCACCGCCAAGCTGCGCGGCGATGTCATAGAGCGGGCCCAGGGGCCGCGGCGTGAACAGCGCCTCGCACCAGCCCCAGAGCAGCCGGATCGGCCGCTCCGCGCGGGTGAACTCTTCCAGGACCGCCGTCTTGCCGATCCCCGCTTCGCCCGAGACTACCACCATCGCCCCGCGGCCGGCCGCCGCGGAGCGGAGCGCGCGCTCCAGCGTCTCGAGACACTCCTCGCGCTCGACCAGGGTCGACGGCTCGCCGTCCGCGCGGCGCGGGGCGTCGGGGGCAGCCACCGGCTCGGCCAGCGACCGCGCCAGCTCCGATGCGCTGGCGAACCGTTCGGCCGGATCGCGGGCGAGGGCGCGGCGCACGACGCGCGATACCCAGGCCGGCGTGTCCGGCTGCACCTCGGCGAGATCGGGCGCGGGCTCGAGCAGCCGGCGCGACATGACGGCCTGGGCGTTGGGTCCGGTGAACGGCGCTCGTCCCGCGAGCATCTCGAACAGCACGCAGCCGAGCGCGTAGAGGTCGGCGCGTCCGTCGACCGGCTCGCCCGCCACCTGCTCCGGGCTCATGTAGGCGGGGCTTCCGACGGCGTGGCCGGCCATCGTCAGCTCCGCGTCGCGCTGGCCGAGCAGCCGGGCGACGCCGAAGTCGGCGACCAGCGCGTGTCCTCCGCTCAGCAGCACGTTCTCCGGCTTGATATCGCGGTGGACCACACCCTGCCCGTGGGCATACGCCAGCGCGTCCGCGATCTCCCGGGCGAGCGCCACGGCCTCGACGGCCGGCAGCGTGCCCTCGCGCTGGAGCCGCCGCCGGAGCGACTCGCCGGCGACGAACGGCATGGTGTACCACGCCTGGCCGGCGGAGCGGCCCGAGTCGAAGACGGGAAGGATGTTCGGGTGCTGCAGCGCGGCCGTCACCCGGATCTCGCGGTGGAAGCGATCGGCGCCGAGCGCGCCGGCGGCGTCCGGCCGGAAGACCTTGAGGGCGACGGACCGCTCGTGCCGGAGGTCGCGGGCGAGGTAGACGATGGCCATCCCGCCGCGGCCGAGCTCGCGCTCGAGCACGTATCGTTCGCGCAGGTCGCCCGCAAGCTCGGTACGGATGTCGGTCGTCCTTCTGGCTGGGGATGCGTCCACCCGGAATGTGCTCGGAAGGTAGGGTGATCGCCAGTTGGAGTACGCGCGATCTACAGTCGGAGCCCCAGAAGGACCACGGCAAGCACACTGAGGATGGCCAGGACCCGCAGCAGCAGCAGAACCGGCGCGGGGACGCCCAGAAACGCGCTGAAGACCAGACCCGTCATCAGGACCAGGCTGGCGGCCATAAGCACGAGACGCCAGCCCTCGAGACGGATCCGTCGCTCCTGTGCGGAGCGGATCTCGGTTGGGAGCTCCTGGAGTATCGCCTTTGCCCGCTGCCAGCGGCTGTAGCGCCGCTGGAGGACCAGGACGCTGAGGGCCGCGAAGAACACGAACAGGGCCCACCAAACCCGATAGTCAGGCAACTTCTCAGTCGGTGATTACGAACGCACCTTTGCCACCTGCGCGCCCGGCTTCTCCAAGGTCGGTCGCGCGTTGTACTGCTCTGACTGTCCCGGCGGAATGCTCAGGAAGCGCCAGGTCTCCCCGCGCAGCCCCCGCGCCGCATAGACGACCTGACCGACGTGATAGCTGGCGTGCGCCAGGGACCGGTGCAGCGCCTCGATCACCTGCAACGGTTGGCCTCGGATGGTGACTGTCCGACCCAAGTCGGCGTCCGTCAGCCCGCTCAGCGTGTTCAGGAGCGCCTCCCACCCCAGCTCCCAGTGTGCCAGGAGCTCGGCGTGGGTGGCGGTGCGAGGCTGGAACTCCTCATCCCGCCTGCGCCACGGCTTCTCCCCGTCGGTGGTGAGGAAGTCGGTGAACCGCGACCGCAGGTTTCCGGCGAGGTGCCAGCAGATGACGGCGATGGAGTTGCCGCCGCCGGGACCGGAAGCCACGAGCTCGGCCTCGGTCAGTTGGCCGAGGGCGGCCTCGGCGAGCGCCTTGTATCGGAGATACTCGGCCTGGAGCGAAGCTACGATGACGTTCATGATTCACCTCGTGGGAGCTAGTGCAGGCGCGGGTTGGAGTCCGGTTCCTGGCCGGGACGCGTGCCCGCGGGACGTCGGAAGAGGCTGACAGCCGCAGCCACCAGGCCAAGCACGAGCAGGGGATAGATGAGCAGGAGGTCGATTCGGATATTGCACTCGCCGCTGCACAGCCAACGCTGCTTCATGCCGAATTCGTAGAGCGCGTAGAGGAGCCAGACGACGCCCACGCTCGCGACGACTCGCCGGCGGAGCCATCGGCCGAGCCCGAGCAAAACGAGGCCGATGATGGCGGCAAGGATCGGGTACTCGATGAGAATGGCCATCGCACCCAGGAGCCGATCCATCACGAAGTCCTCTGGAACGTCTTCGGGCCCACCAGTCCTCCCGCGGCCAGCGACGATGTAATATGACGATGTAATATGAGGAACGGGCGCCGCCGTCGCACGGGTCTGGCCGCAACGGGGCGCGATCGTCACCGGTATTCTCATCCCGAGGTCATATGCTCCGACCGTTCAGCTTGAGCCTGGGCGTTCTGGCCGCCGCACTCCTCCCCTCTCCGGCCTCCGCCCAGACCCCGGCCGCCCTCCGTACCACGGCCCATGCCTACTACGCCTGGCGCGACTCCATCCACCCGGTCGCCACCAGCGACGCCGGCGAGCACCGCTGGGACAACCGCCTCGGCGACTTCCGCATGGCGAGCGTGCTCCGGGCCCGGCGCCACATCGCGGCGCTGCTCGACAGCGTCAAGGCTAGGCCGGCGGCGGGGTGGAGCAAGGATGACCGGGTCGACTGGCTGCTCTTCCGCGCCCAGCTCGAGGGCGCCGACTTCTTCGGCCGCTCGCTTCAACCCGAAGCGTCCGATCCCCAGGTGTACCTCAACGAATCCGCCAACGGGATCTTCAGCCTCCTCAAGAAGGACTACGCCCCGCATCGCACCCGCGCTCTCGCCGCTACCGCGCGGCTGGAGCAGGTCCCGGCGCTGCTGGCCCTTGCCCGCACCAACCTCGTGCACCCGGTGCGCCTCTTCGCCCGGCTCGCCATCGCCGCGGCCCGCGGCGGCGACGACCTGTACACCACCAGTCTCATGACCCTGGCCGACAGCCTGTCCGATGCCGAGCGCGCCCGGCTGGTCACGGCCCGGGACGGCGCGCTCCGCGCCATCCACCAGTACGCCGACTGGCTCGACGGGCGGCAGGCCGGCATGCCCGAGTGGAAGCCGATGGGCGAGGCGCGTTACAACTACCTCCTGAAGCACGTGCTGCTGCTGCCCTACGATGCGTCCCAGATCGCGATGTTGGGCGAGGTCGAGCTGGCCCGCTATCGCGGCCTCGAGGCGATGCTCAAGGACCCGAGCTTCGCCTCGCCGGACCCCGCGCGCAGCAAGCACATTCCCGCCGACCAGGCCGAGTTCCTGGCGGCCTACGAGGCGCGGCTGGGCGAGATCGTCCAGTTCCTCCGCACCAATCACCTGGTCACCATCCCGCCCTACATGGGCAAGTTCTACATCCGGCAGCTTCCCCAGGCGTTCAAGCCCACCAGCCCGGGCGGCTTCATGAACGCTCCCGGCATCTACGACCGCGATCCCAGCGGCCTCTACTTCATCCCGATCTACAACCCGAAGAGCGGCAACTTCTATATTCGCGCCGCCATCGAGGATCCCCGCCCGATCCTGGGGCACGAGGGCATCCCCGGCCATTTCCTGCAGATCTCGATCGCCAACCACCTCTCCGACGAGATCCGCCGCCAGCACGGCGACAACACCTTCGTCGAAGGGTGGGCCCTCTACGGGGAGGAGATGATGATGCGCGAAGGGCTCTATCCCGATCAGTCGCCGTCCCAGGGACAGGTGCTCCGGCTGGCCCGCTATCGCGCCGCGCGGATCGGGGTCGACGTGAACCTGCAGACCGGGCGGTGGAGCTTCGAACAGGCGGTCAAGTACTTCATGGAGGCCGGCGGGCTCGACCGCGAGGCCGCCGAAGGCGAGGCGGCCGGGGCGGCGGCGTCGCCGTCGCAGAAGATCGGATACATGGTGGGGAAGTGGCAGATCATGCGGCTGCTGGGGCGTTACCGGGACCAGGAGGGCGCCGCGTTCCGGCTGGGCGCGTTCCACGACAAGCTCATCAGCTACGGGAGCCTGCCGGTGTCGGTCATCCAGTGGCTGATGTTCGGGGATTCGACCGCGGTGAGCGCGGCGTCACGGTGATCCTGACGGCGCCCCTTGCGCAGCCCTTCTCAGGGTACAAGCTTGCTTCGCTAAGACCCCGCCCATGAGCGCACCACTGGTGACTCCTGACACACCGAGCGATCCCTCCGCGCGCCGGCGGCGCATCGAGGCGCTATTCGACGAGGCGCTCGACCTCGCGCCGCCCGATCGCGCGGCATTCCTGGCACGCACAACCGCGAGCGATCCTGAGCTCCGGCGCGAGCTCGAGGATCTGCTGGCAGCCGCCGAACAGAGCGGCGTGACCGCGGGCCTCGCTCGAGCTGTGGCGCGCTCGGTGGCGCACCACACCCCGCCGCCGGCGGCGATGTCCCAGTACGAGATCCTCGAGCAGGTGGGCGGGGGCGGCATGGGCATCGTGTACAAGGCCCGGGACCCGCGGCTCCAGCGCTTCGTGGCGCTCAAGTTTCTCCCCAGCGCGCTCAGTGCCGACCCGGAGCTCAAGCTCCGGTTCCTCCAGGAGGCGAAGACGATCGCCTCACTCGACCACCCGAACCTCTGCACCATCTTCGAGGTGGCGGAGCCCGAGGCCGGTCAGCTCGTGATCGTCATGCCCTACTACGAGGGCGAGACGCTCAAGCAGAAGATCTCCCGGGGGCCGTTGCCGGTGCCGGAAGTGCTGGACTACTCGCTGCAGGTGGCCGACGGTCTCCTCCATGCCCACGCGGCCGGCGTGGTCCACCGCGACATCAAGCCGGCCAACATCGTGGTGACGCCCGGCGGTCGCGTCAAGATCCTGGACTTCGGCATCGCCAAGGTGGCCCGGGCGAACGCGAACGTCACCCGAACGGGCGCGGTGATCGGCACCCTCTCCTACATGAGCCCGGAGCAGGCCTCCGGCGATCCGGTCGATCATCGAACCGATCTCTGGGCGTTCGGCGTGGTGCTCTACGAGATGCTCGCGGGCCGGCCGCCATTCGCGGCGGACTCCTTGGAAGCCCTGTTCTACGCCATTCAGTGGCGGCAGCCGGAGCGCCTGGCATCGCTCCGCCCCGACGTGCCACCCGCGCTCGAGTCCCTGGTGCACCGGCTCCTGGAGAAGGAGCCCGCTCGGCGCCACGACGATGCCCGGCTTCTCGCCAGAGCCCTCGAGTTCGTCCGCGCCGGCGAAGCGACAGCCGCGCCGGCCATGTCCGGCACGGACCTGCTCGCGCGTGCTCGGGCGGCGTATGCCCGCACCGCCTGGCTCGAGGCGTACGAGGGCCTGAAGGCGGTGGATACCACGGGCGGCCTGGAGGCAGCAGACCTGGACCGCCTGGCGGAGGCCGCCTGGTGGGTGTCGGATAGCATGACGAGCATCCGCGCGCGCGAACGGGCCTACCGGCAGTACGTCGAGCGCGACCAGCCTCGCGCGGCGGCGGCGGTGGCGCTCGCCCTGGCGGAGGATCATTTCCATCGGCTGGCGCGGTCGGTCGGGCAGGGATGGCTTCGCCGGGCCGAGCGGCACCTCGAGGGCCTGCCGGAAGCGGCCGAGCACGGGTGGCTGCATCGGCTCAGGTTCGTCATCGCCCTGGATGGCGAGGGCAGGCCGGAGGAAGCGTTGCAGCACGCCGAGACGGCGCTCGGGATCGCTCAGCGGGTCGGCGACACCGATCTCGTGGCTCTGGCGCTGCAGGACCGAGGGCGGGCACTGGTGGCGATCGGCAGGGTGAAGGACGGCATGGTGCTCATCGACGAGGCGATGACCGCGGTGATGGCCGGCGAGCTGACCCCGCGTACGGCCGGCCGCGCCTACTGCAACATGATGAGCACCTGCGATCGCGTTGGGGACTTCGGCCGCGCGGCGGAGTGGTACGATCTGGCGAACGCCTGGTGCGAGCCACATGCCAAATCGGGATACCCGGGCATCTGCCGCGTTCACCGCGCGGGGATCCTTCGCCTGCGTGGGGCGCTGAAGGAGGCAGAGCACGAGGCGCGCCGCGCGGCCGACGAGCTGACGGACTTCCTGACCGACGTTGCGGGCGAGGCCTTTTACGAGCTCGGGGAGATCCGCCTGCGGCTGGGCGATCTGCCCGGCGCCGGCGACATGTTCCGGGAGGCGCACGCACGAGGGCGGGATCCGCAGCCCGGCCTGGCCTTGCTGCGGCTGGCGGAAGGGAAGTCCGAGGCGGCTCGCGCGATGGTCGAGCGAGCCCTGATCGAGACGGGGCATACCGCGCTCGACCGCGCCAAGCTTCTGCCGGCGCTGGTGGAGCTCCGAGTCGCCTGCGGCGACGTGGTCGCGGCCGCGGAGGGCGCCTCGGAGCTGGAGCAGATCAGCGCGGTCTACTCGTCGCCCGCGCTGGTGGCGTCGGCCGCCGTGGCGCGGGGCAGAGTCGAGCTCGCTCGCGGAGAGGCCAAGCAGGCCATGCTGCATCTTCGGCGCGCCTGCCGGATCTGGGGTGACATCGACCTGCGGGTGGATCTCGCCCAGACCAGGCTGCTCCTGTCGCGTGCCTACTCGGCGCTGGGCAACGCTGATGAGGCAGAGCTGGAGGAGCGTGCTGCGCGGGCGGCCATGGATAAGATGGTGTCCGGAGCGCTGCGAGGGGAATGAGCGCCCCCCTGGTCCTGCCGGACGGCCTCCGCGCCGCCCTCGCCGAGCGCTACACCATCGAGCGCGAGCTCGGTGCCGGCGGCATGGCCACCGTGTATCTGGCCCACGACCTCCGGCACGACCGCAAGGTCGCGCTCAAGCTGCTGCGCGAGGAGCTCTCGGCGTCGCTCGGCAAGGAGCGCTTCCTCCGTGAGATCAAGGTGGCGGCGGCCCTGCAACACCCGCATATCCTGCCGCTGTACGACTCTGGCGCGGTCGACAACCTGCTGTTCTACGTCATGCCCTACGTCGACGGCCTCTCCCTGCGCGACAAGCTGACGAAAGAAGGCGAGCTGCCGATCGGCGAGGCGGTACGGATCCTCCGCGACATCGCCGACGCGCTCACCGAGGCGCACCGCCACGGGGTCGTCCACCGCGATCTCAAGCCCGAGAACGTGATGCTCCGCGGCCGGCACGCGCTGGTGATGGACTTCGGCGTGGCTAAGGCCCTGAGCGACGCCACCGGACGCCAGTCGCTCACCACCGTGGGCGTGGCATTGGGCACGCCGACCTACATGGCGCCGGAACAGGCGGTGGCGGACCCCCACGTGGATCACCGCGCCGATCTCTACGCCTTCGGGGTGGTGGCCTACGAGCTGCTGGCGGCGCGGCCACCGTTCACCGGCAGCAGCCCTCAACAGGTGCTCGCGGCCCACGTGACCGCCGTCGCCGAGCCTATCGCGAACCACCGGGCCATGCCGCCGGCGCTGGCCGCGCTGGTGATGCGGTGCCTGGAGAAGCGCCCGGCCGATCGCTGGCAGAGCGCCGAGGAGCTGATCCCCCAGCTCGAGGCGCTGCTGACGCCGAGCGGCGGGATCACCCCGACGGCCACGCGGCCGGTCGCCGCCGCGGCGCCCCGCTCGTCGCGGCGGCTCGCTCTTGGAGTCACCCTCGGCGCCGTGCTGGTCCTGCTCGGACTGGGCACTTGGCTCGTGAGCCACCGCCGCCCCGCCGGGGCGTCTCCCGCCGGTCCCGCCGCCGTCACCTCCAGGCGCGTCGGCGTCCTCCCGTTCGCGTCGCGAAGCCGGGACACCGCCGATGCCTACCTGGGCGACGGCATGGCGACCGACCTGACCACCACCCTCGCCGGGATGAGCGGACTACACGT
>DATAOI010000025.1 GCA_036265815.1 Gemmatimonadales bacterium | reverse complement strand
CGCGACCGCTCGCGCGCTGTCGGCAAGCCCAGCTCGCGCGAGCGCCATCGCCACCAGCATCTGGCCGTAGAGCTGATTGAACTCCTTCAGGCTGGGCGGGCTCACCTTCATGAACTCATCGTACAACTTCCACGCCTGCTTCACGTCCGGGGGGGTCCCTTTGAGCGCGAAAAGCCAGATCTGGCACTCGGTGAAGCGGTAGTAGTCCGGGAACCGTTGTTCCCCCACCTGGCACCAGTGGCTTGCTTGCCCTTGGTCTTCGAGATCCAGCGAGCTCTGGAACAGGCGCCAGACGGTCTGCTTGGCGGAGGTGAGGTAGGGATCGGCATTATATGCTCGCTCGGCCGCGAGTTTGGCCTCGGCGGTTTGGCTCTGGCCGATCAGTAGATGGCTCAGCACTGTCCAAGCCCATGCGGCCGTTGGATTCCCCGTCACCGCACCGCGAAGGTCCTGCTCGGCCTGGGCGAGCAGTTTCTTGGCCGCGTCCTGATCGGGCTCGAGTCCGATCAGCCAGCGCAGGTACTCCAGCGTTCCTCGAAGCTCCAACGCGTCGGGATCACCGGGCTTGATCTTCAGTGCCTGATTGGCGTGCCCCATGCCCCGTTTGATCCAGGTGGAGTAGAAAGTCTTATCGAATCCCGACACCAAGTCGGTCTGGTGGTAAGCCAGCCAGCCACGCTGGATCGGGGGTGTTACCCACGCCGGGTCCAGCGCCTCGGCCTGGGCCAATAGCGAGTCGGCTTGAGAGAGGTGACGGGCGGCCGCGGCCGTGTCCTGGGATGCCAGGAGCTGCTCCACCTCGTTGCTCAGTTGACTGGCCCGCTGGAGGAGCTCCCAGGCCGCGGTGTTGCTCGTCCCGACTCTGGTCTCACGGAGCTTGATCTCCTGGCCCACCTGATCACGAAGGAAGAAGGAGACTTCCTTGGCGAGATCATCCTGCAGCGCGAAAATCTCCTTGCGCGGTCGCTCCAGTGTCTTGCTTCCGATCTCGTCGCCAGTAGCCGCATTGACCAGTGATACCATCACCCGGAGCGAGTCGGCTGACTGGGTGACGACGCCCGAGACGAGCGTTCCCACCTGGAGCGCGCGGCCGATGCTGTCCGGCGCGACGTTGGCGTGCCGGTAGGGGCTGACCCCGTTGCGAGAGATCACCTTGAGCTGACTCACCTGGCTTAGCTCATGGATCAGTGCCTCGGTGAGCCCATCCGCCACGTAGCCAAGCGAGTCGGATCCTCCGCGGCTCTCGAAGTACAGCACCGCGATGCGATCGGGATTGGCCGTTGCGGTCGCGGCCGCGGTATCAGCCCCGTGCCCCCGCAAGGCGCGCCACCCGGTCCATCCCAGCGCCACCACCACAAGCATGACCGTGACGGCCACGGACCAGAACTTGACCCCGCCCTCCCGGATCGCCGCCGCGGCCACTTCCACCGGGGTCTTGTGCTGGACCGCCGCCCGTGTGCCCGTCCGCCTGGCGGCCGGCACTCCTTTCGTTCCCGCCGTTCGCCGGCTCGCCGTCGCCGCGCGCCGCGCCGCGGTGCGCTGGAGGGAGGCATCCGCTTCCGCCTCGCTCAGCGCGTCGGCGAACTCCCGCATGGTCTGCCATCGGTCCGCCGGCGTCTTCTCCAGCGCCTGCATGACGATGTCCTCGACCTCGTCGGGGATCGACTGCCGCACCACCTGCAGGCTGGGCACCGCCTCCATGGAGTGCCGTGCCATGATGGCCATCGCGTTCGGTCCGGTAAACGGCGGCTGGCCGATCAGGAGCTCGTACAGCACGCAGCCCAGACTGTAGACGTCGCTCCGGGCATCCACGTGCTCGCTGCCCAGGGCCTGCTCCGGGCTCATGTAATACGGGGTGCCCACGGCCATGCCGGTCTGGGTCAGCTTCTCGCCGCCGGCCGAGCTCACCGCCCGGGCGATGCCGAAGTCGGCCACCAGCGCGTGGCCGCCCAGCAGGAGGATGTTCTCCGGCTTCATGTCCCGGTGAATGATGCCGTGCTGGTGGGCGTGGTCGAGCGCTTCCGCGGACTCCCGGGTGATCTGCAGCGCGTCGTGCAGCGGTAGCTGCTGCTCCCGGTTGAGCCGGTCGCGCAGCGACTCCCCCTCCACGAACGGCATGACGTAATAGAGCAGGCCCTCGCACTCGCCCGAGTCGTAGAGTCCGAGGATGTTGGGGTGCTGCAGGTTGGCCGCGACCCGGATCTCCCGGAGGAAGCGATCGGCGCCGAGCGAGACGGAGAGCTCCGGCCGCAGCACCTTGATGGCGACCTTGCGCTCGTGCTTGAGATCGCGGGCGAGGTAGACGGTGGCCATGCCGCCTTCGCCGACCTGGCGGTCGACGGCGTACCGGTCTCCCAGAGCGGACGTCAGCTGGTCGAGCGGAGCGGTCACTGAACCTCAAGGCCAATGGAGTCGATGACGGAAACTAATCGGGGCGGACCGCCAGGAGCGACGAGATGTGAAAGGTGCGGCTAGCCGACCACCACCGCCGTGAGGGCGTCCCGCATCGCCGCCGCCGATTGCCAGCGCTCCTCCGGCGTCTTGGCCATTGCCCGAGCGATGCCCCGTGCCAGCTCCGCCGGGACCTCCGGCCGGAGGTCCCGGACGTCCGGGGGCGGTTGGGTGAGGTGGAGCTGGAGCACCATCGCCTCGTTCCGGTGCGAGAATGGGGGTTGGCCGGCCAGGCACTCGAAAAGCACGCAGGCCAGCGAGTAGAGGTCGCTCCGCCGGTCCAGCTCCTGCAAGGCCGTGATCTGCTCCGGACTCATGTAGGTGGACGTGCCCACGGCGATGCCGGAGCGGGTGAGCCGGTCGCTCCCGGACGCCCACACCGCGCGCGCGATGCCGAAGTCGAGCAGCACGGCGCCGATCGGCGACATCACCACGTTCTCCGGCTTGACGTCCCGGTGGATGATCCCTCGCGCATGGGCGTGGTCCAGCGCATCGAGCAGGTGGCCCGCCAGGCGCAGGGCATCGGGAACCGATATCCGGGACGACTGGGTCAGCACCTCCCGGAGGGTCAGGCCTTCGATGTAGGTCATGACGTAGTACACGATCCAGTCCCGCTCGCCGGAGTCGAGCAGCTTCGCGATGTGCGGGTGATCGAGCTGGGAGGCGAGCTTGATCTCCCGCAGGAACCGGTCTGCCGCCACGCTGACCAGCAGCTCGGGATGGAGAACCTTGAGGGCAACAGGAGGGCCTTGCGGCTTCCGCGCCAGATAAATCCGCGCATTGCCGCCTTTCCCGATCTCACGCTCGATCTCGTAGAGGCCCTGAAAGGCCTTGCGGACGAGCGCCACCATGTCGCGGGGAATGGTCTGGTCCCTGTGAGATGACACCCAATGGTTGCAGCCCCGGCGGGATCGCGCAAGTGACGCCATGGCACGAGGCTGCCACCCGAAGCCCGAGCCGTGCTCTAGAGCAGGATGTCGCTCCTGATCCGCCGCCGGAGGGCCCACCAGAGGGAGCCCCAAAGGTTGGAGTTCCGGACCTGGATGCTCGCCTCCCCGGTCATTCCAGGCCGCCAGGCGGCGCCCGCCGCGGTGCGGACTCGTGCCTCGAGGCTGCCCGGGGAGGGCTGCGCCGCCGCCAGCGAGACACTGGCGATCCGCGCAGTCAGGCGGATCCCGGGATCGGCGTGGGCGATGAGGCGTACCGTCTGTCCCGGCCGTACCTGGAGGGCCCCCGCCCCCATCAGACCAACCCGGAGCTCGACCGAGTCGGGCTGGCCCAGCTGAAGTATCAGCTCGCCCTCTTTCACCCAGCGCCCTGAGAGCTCCTCGGGTCGCTGGGTCAGAACGATGCCGCTGCCGACGGCGCGCACCCGAAGCGTGGCCAGCTCGGCCCGCATGCCACTCAACCGCGCCTGCTCCTGCGCCCGCTCTCCCTCCAGACGCCCGAGCTCGTCCTCCTGGCCGAGCGCTCGGGCCCGAGTCTCGAGCGCGGCGAGCGAGTCCACCAGCCGGTCCGAGGCCGCCGCTCGCCGCTCCAGCGGCAGATTTCGGATCTCGATCACCGGCGCCCCGGCCGTGACCCGGGTGCCCTCCCGCACCAGCACCCGGTCCACCATGCCGGCTTCCGGAGCCGTCAGAGGGATGGAGAGCGCCGGCGACGCGCTGAAGCGGCCGGTTACCGTGATCGGGCGCGGGATCACCGCCCCGAGCACCAGGACCGCCCCCGTCCCCCACGCCAACCGCCGGCGCCGGCCCGTCCCCACCGTGGATATCCGCTGCCGCACCGCCAGCCATGCGGCGGTGCCGAACTCCCGCAGCTGCCGGCGGAACATGAGCCATGCGCCCCCGATGAAAAGCAGCACCCCCAAGGTGCCGAGCGCTCGGTCCATCCATCCGTAGACGAGCCCGGCAAAGGCGTACAGGATGAATCCGCTGTAGAGCGCGGCGAGGACGCCGTACCAGAGAAAAATCCGCTGCTCGCGCTCATCCGCCGGCGGCTGGGGGACATCGATCCCCAGCAGGTGGTGTTTCACCGCCCAGCCAAGGTAGCCGAAGGCGCGGGGCCGGAGGTTCGCGATCTCGAGGTAATCCATCAGGGCGAAGTAGCCGTCCAGCGGGATGAGCGGATTCAGGTTCAGAATGACGGTCAGGATACCCGCCATGACGAAGGTGGCCATGGCGAAATCGGAGAGCAGCGTACCCGCGGGTGTGGCCCACCAGACGATGCCCGCCCCACCCGCCAGGATGAGCTGGATCCATGATCCCGCCGCGGTGACCCACAGCCGGGCCCTCCGCTCGGGAAAGCTCCAGGCGTCGTTCACGTTGCAGAAGAAGGCCAGGTCGAAGTAGAGCAGCATGGCACCGATCTCGTGCACCTGGCCGCCGAAATGCTTGCAGGCGAAGCCGTGTCCCAGCTCGTGGATCGCGGCCACGAACAGGAAGGACACGTACATGAGCGCGATCGTTCGGGGCTCGAAGCTGAAGACCCGCCGCACCACGTCGCTGAACTCCGGCCATTTGACGGCCAGGACGATGAAGTAGATGGCGAACATCGCCAGGGCCAGAGCCACGCCGGCACGGGTGAAGAAGAAGTGGAAGCGGGGCATCCATCGATCGAAGAGCGCATCGGGGTCGCCGATCGACCAGCGGAGGCGGAGCAGGTCGCCTTGGAAGAGCGGCGGCTTGAGCCGCTGCCGGCGGTCTGCCCGCAGGCGCTCCATGAGCATGATCGAGCGCTCCTCCAGGGTGCGCTCGCACAGGTCCATCTTCTTGAGCTTCGCGGCGAACTTCTCCAGCGCGGCCGCCGTCACCCTGGTGCCCTGCTCGACCAGCGCCGCCGCGGCCTGCTCGAGTGGTTGGCCGTCGAGCGCGCGCATGACCAGGGCCTCGACCGGGCGGAACCGGAAATACTTGTGGCTCGCGGGGTCTTTGACGATGAAGCTCTGCTCGCCCCGGTAAGTCTGTTCGACGAAGACGAGATCGGGGCGAAGCTTGGGCGCGCTCACGGTCCGCTCGGTACGACCCGCTCGCCGGGGGCGAGTCCGCTCACCACCTCGACCCGGTCGCCCGGGACGGCGCTGCCCAGGGTCACGGCCCGGAGGGCGGTTCGATGGTCTTCCCAGACCAGGGCGTACCCTTCCGAGCCGATGGCGCTGCGGGGAAGGGTGACGACCTGCCGCCGCTCCGAGCCGATCCGGACCGTGACGGTGGAACCCGGGGTGAGCCTGGTGCCCGGCGCCACCTGAAGGACCACCTCTCGGGTGCCGCTCGCGGCGTCGACCACCGGGCTCGCCCGCACCATCCGGGCGGTCGCCCGCTCCCCCCGAGGACCGACCACCTCCGCGGTGCTGCCCACCTTGAGGCCGAAGGCGGACGTCTCGGGGACGCGCACGGTGGCGAGTATCGGGGCGAGCGCGGTCACCCTGAACAGGGTGTCCCCTGAGCGGACCAGTCGCCCGATCCGGGCGGTGCGGGAGGTGAGCGCCCCGCTGAAAGGAGAGGCGATCCGGGTGAGGTCGTAGTCCCGCTGGGCCTGTCTGAGCGCCAGCTCTGCGGCCCGATACTCGAACTCCATCTGCTCGGAGTCCGCCTGCGTCACCACGCCGGCGGTCTTGAGCGCGCGCTGCCGTTCCACCCGCTGCTTCGCGTTGGCGAACCGATCGCGCGCCTGATCGAGCGCGATCGCTTGCTCGGTGCTCTCCAGCTTCGCGAGCACCTGGTTCGCCGCCACCCGGCTGCCCAGGTCGACGAAGATGGATTCGACGACGCCGGCCGACCGGGCGAAGACGACGGCGTCGTGCTCGACGTAGAGCTGGGCCGGCAGCGAGAGCGGCGCGTCGATGGTGGCGGTGTCCGCGGTGACCAGCGAGGCCGGCGGCGACCCTGCGGAGTCATTCGCGGCCGCGGCGGTGGCCTTGGTGGACGGGCCGGGCTGGCGGCAGCCACAGGCAACCAGGATCGGGAACAACAGGAGAGTTCGTTTCACGACCAGAGTCTCCACCAGGCGAGCCGCACCCATCGGGACGGACCCCGCAGCAGCCGCCCCGCAGTCGATGCGGGCGCGGTCAGCACCCGGACGTACGCCGCCATGTCCGGCTTGAGGACGCCGTCGGGATTGGGCACCATGGCCCGGACCGGATACTGCACCCCGCCCGCGGTATCGCTGGGCAGCAGACCCACCGAGCTCACCCGGCCCGTCAGGGTGCGCTGGGGCAGGGCGTCCACCCGGAAGCGGACTTCCTGCCCCGGGTGCACCCGTCCGATATCCCGTTGATCGACCCCGAACTCGAGCTCCAGCGTGTCGATACGGCCCAGGGTGACCAGAAGGTCTCCCTCCTCCACCGAGGCGCCTGCCCGCTCTCCCACATGTGGGGTGAGGACCACGCCGGAGACCGGCGCGCGGATCGTGGTCAGCGCCAGCTCTTGGTCCAGGATCGACACCTCGCGCTGAAGCGCGTCGCCCCGGTCTCGCTGAAGCCGCTCCTCGCCCGCATCGCCTCGGGCAGCCGCCTGCGCGGCTTGCCGCTGCGCGGTGGCGGCCTCGGCGACCGTCGCCTCGCGGTCGGCGGCCAAGCGGGTAGCCCGAAGCGATGCCAACGGGGCGCCTCGCGGCACCAGGGTACCTTCGGCCACCAGCACCCGCTCAACCACCCCCGGAACCAGCGCCCGCACTGGGGCCAGCGACATGGCCCGGAACGTTGGACCGGACCCGGCGACTCGAAGCGGCCAACGGATGAGGGTCAACCCGGCGAGCAACGCCAGCCCGACCCCGGCATAGAGCTGGACTCGCCGCTTCGGGAGCGCCAGCAGCGCCTGCTTCTTCGCAGCGATGGCACCGATGGCGTCGACCATCGGCACCTGGTTGTAGAGCTGGGCGTTCCGAAGGGCGACGGCGGTCTGATTGGCCAGGATCATCAGCAGCCCGCGCTGATTCTCGGTGGCGAGATCCGGTGTGCTGGACTCGAAGACCAGCACGCCAAGGATTCCCTCCTCGTCCTTGAGGGCGAGGTAGAGCCCACTCTCCACCCCGTCCGTCTCCAGGTCGGGGCCGAAGATGGTGAGAAATACCCGCTCGGCATCGGAGGTGGGCGCATGTCGGTCGCTCAGGTAGAGCGTCTCTCCCCGGCCGGCCGCCCAGCCGGCACGGGCGATGAGATCCTGCAGCCGGGGATCTTTCGGGTCCACGTGCTCCTGGCCGGCGACCGCGCGGATCTCACATTTCCCTTTGTCGTAGAGTCCGACCGCCCCGCGGTCGAACGTCAGCGCGCGGGAGGCGAGATTCACCACCGACCGGAGCACTCGATCGAGGTCCAGGGTGGAGCCGATTTCACGGCTGATCTCGAGAATGAGGGTGATGTCCTCGGCGCGCTGACCCGCGCTGTGCACCCGCGCGTTTCGGAGCGCCAGGGCCGTGACCGGAGCCAGCGCTTCGACCAGCTCCCGGTCGTCAACGTTGAACAGGCCGCCTGGGCCGCCTTTGTCGGACAGCTGGATGACGCCAACCCGCTCGTCGCCGACCTGCAGGGGGACTACCAGGGTGGCACCCACCGCTGACGGGAGAGCGTCCGCGACCTCGCTCCAGGGGCGTTGCGCGCCCAGCAGCCGTTCGCCGATTTCTCCCGCCCCGACACGGCACCGTGCCATGTCTCCCTCATCGGCCATCCAGAGCGTACCGGCCCCGGCCCCGACGGCGGAACGCATTCGTTCCAGCGCCAGCGGCAGCAACTCGTCCAAGTCGAGCGACGAGGCCAGCTCCATGCCGGTGGCATGTAGCAGGTGGAGGCGTTCGAGTTCTTGACGGAGTTGCTCGAGCGATGCGGAGTGAACGCTCAAGACATCGGACATGCCTTAGTATGCGGTGATGGCTTGTGTTGCGGAAGAGGGTAGGGAGCAGAACCCCCGAAGTGCCGGCCCTTGGGGACCGGCACCTCGGCATACAGCGCAACCGCCGATCTACTTACTTGTACTTCTTACTTGTACTTCTTCATCGGAGCAATGCGCTCCTCGAGCTCTTCCACCGAGAATTCCACCGCTTCGGCGTCCTTACCGGTCTGCTTGCGGATCTGCGCCCGCTGCTCATCGGTCAAGGTGATGCGGACCGGCTCTTTGGGACTGGACACGGGGTACCTCCTGAGGAGAAGACGACTGCTTCGGTTGGCTGGCTGCTCGGACCGTCGGTCTGGCGCCTGGATGCAGGGAACAATCTGGGCAGGTGTCGTGAAGCAACCGTGAAAATCGTGCGGCCAGCCGTGAATTCCGGGCTCCGGAATCAGACCGGGCAGAACGGCCGAGGTGCCGGATTCTCTGAGAATCCGGCACCTCGGCTACACGGCACAACCGGCCGGATCTACTTATGGAACGGCGACTTGGTCGGCGCAATCCTCTCCTCGAGCTCTTCCACCGACAGCTCCACCGCGTCCGCGTCCTTACCAGTGGTCTTGCGGATCTGGGCCTTCTGGTCATCGGTCAGATTGATGCGGACCGGCTCTTTGGGACTGGACATTGGGATACCCCCTGGTGGTGAACGGTTGTTCCGTGGACTCTGGGTTGACTTGGTGCCAAACCGGGCACCTCGGCTGATTTCTGTAGCGACTGGCCTTAGATCTTCATCGGAGCAATCCGCTCCTCTAGCTCTTCCACCGACAGCTCCACCGCCGCGTCCTTACCGGTCTGCTTGAGGGTCTCGGCCTTCTGCGCGTCCGTCATGTTCTTGCGGACCGGCTCCTTGGGACTCGACACGGGTACCTCCTGTGGGAAACGACTGTTCGCTGTGGGTGGACGAGAAGATGTGGCCGCTTCGTGAATTCACCGTGAATCTCTTGCCGGGCTCTGCCAGACCGGCCGGCAGCTTTCGTCCTGAACGCAGGAAGCAATGTGGGGAGGTCCCGTGAACCCAGCGTGAAAATTGACTTGCCGTAGCGTGAATTTCGGGTAGGTTGGGTACTATCCTCTTCCAAAGGCGGGTCCCCTGCCCGGTATCGCCCTGACACTGCTGGGCGCGCCGTCCATCGCGTTTAACGATGGACGTCCGGTCATGCCCGCGCCAGGTGCCAAGGAGCTCGGGTTGCTGGCATACCTGGCGCTCGAGAACCGCTCCTCCAGCCGGGAAGAGCTGGCAAGCCTCCTGTGGGGCGAGTCGTCCGAGGCCGAGGCTCGGGCTTCCCTTCGGCAGGCAGTCAAGCATCTGCGCGATCGGGTGGGAAGCCTGGTCGAGGCCGACCGCAGCCGCCTGGTCCTGACCCAGCCGGTAGACTGCGACGTGCATCGCTTTCGCCAAGCCATCCGGGAGGATCCCCCTCGAGCAGCCACGTTCGACATCGCGCGCTTCATGGCGGGGTTCTCGGTGCGCCATGCGCCTCGTTTCGAGGAGTGGATCGCCGAAACCCGGCGGGCGCTTCTCGGAGAATACGAGCAGGTCCTGGGCGATCTGGCTCGGCGGGCCCTCGCCCATGGACGCTGGCGCGAGGCGATGGAATTGGGGGACCGGTGGCTGGCCTGCGACCCGCTCTCCGACGAGGCCGCGCGGCTGGCGGTGGAGGCTCGGTATCTCTCGGGCGACCGCGGTGCCGCCCTCGCCCGGTTCCGCCAGTACAGCGCCGCCCTCCAGCAGGAAACCGGGTGTGACCCCAGCCGCCCCCTGCTGGCCTTGATGCGAAGGGTGGAATCGGACGTCTCCGCCGCGCCGCCTCGCCCGGCCATCACGGACGAGTGGCCCACTCGAGCCCCCACCTTCGAGACCGGTCTGATGGGCCGGGACGCCGAGTGGAGCACACTCGCCCGGGCCTGGAAGGCCGTGGGGTCAGGGAGCGGCCGGGCGGTGCTGGTGGAGGGGGAGTCCGGCATGGGGAAGTCCCGTCTGGCCGACGAACTTCTCCGCTGGGTGGGCGCCGAAGGCGGTATGGGCCTGCATGGTCGCGGGGTCGATGGCCGAGGTGGATTCCCCTACGCGTCGGCCGTCGAGCTCCTCCGGAACGCCGTGGATGCCCCTGGTCTGGCCGGTGCCGCACCCGAATGGCTCGCGGAGGTCGCACGGCTACTTCCCGAGCTGCGCCAGCGCTTTCCCAGCCTTCCCCAGCCCGCCTTCTCGAGCGACCCGACCGAGCTCTCCCGCCTCTTCGAGGGCACCGCTCAGGTGCTGCTCAGCCTGGCGGCGGAGAGCCCGCTTCTGGCGGTACTGGAAGATCTCCAGTGGTTCGATGCAGACAGCTGTAATCTGGTGCGATACCTCATCCGGCGGACGGAGGCTGCTCCGGTCCTCTGGATCGTGACGGTCACTCCTGGTGAACTGGAGCGGGACGCTCCATCGGCCCGGCTGATTCGCGTGCTCCGCGCCCGAACCAATGCCCAGGTGGTAAGTCTCGCGCCGCTGACTGAAGCGCAGGTGCACCAGATGATCGAGGAGATGAGCCCCGCCAGTGCTTCCGCCGTCACCCAACGCCTGGCCGGCCAGGTGCACGGGGCGACATCGGGCAACCCGTTCTACGCGATCGAGTTGCTCAAGACGATGTTCTCCCAGGGCCTCCTCACCATGAATCAGCCGGGCGGCGCCTGGCTTCCCGGGGCCGAGCTGGAGCGGGAGGGGTTCGAGCTTCCGATGTCGCAGAACGTTCAGGACCTCATCGCGGAGCGGGTAGGCCGGCTGCCGGAGCGCCTGCGGGATATTCTGGTCACCATTGCGGTGTCCGGGACCGGATGCCAGACCCGGGTGCTGTCCCACGTGCACGGGATCTCACGACTGTTCGCCGCCTCACTGGGCGACGCACTGCTGGAACGCCGGCTGGTGGTCGAGGAGGGCGGGGTCTATCGCTGTGCCCATCGGCTCATTGAAAAGGCGGTGCAGGACGGCCTCACGGACAGCAGGAAACGTGAGCTCCACTGGATGCTGGCGGAGGCACTCGAGCGAGCCACGGCGCCACAGGAGCTGGGGAGGGCGGGGGAGATCGCCCGCCACGCCGACCTGGGCGGCGAGCCCGCTCGGGCCTACCGACAGGCGCTGCTGGCAAGCGAGGAGGCTCTCCAGCGCCACGCCTACGACGAGTCGCTGAGCTGGCTCGACCTGGCCGCCTCACGGGCGCAGCCCGGGCCCGAAACCGATCTGGTGAATCGCCTGACGGCGGACGTCATGGAGCGCGCGGGGTCGCCGGAAGCGCTGCCGGGATCGCGGGAGATGGCGTCGCCTGGATCACCCAAGAGCTCCGGCTGAGCCGCCCGGGATTGAGGGCGTGCGCGCTCAGACTGATGACGATGTCCGTGGCGGACCCGCCTCACTTTTGGGGTAGGCCGCATCATCCGGCTCTACCACCACCCGCTGGCGCTCGGCGAAGTTACAGGTTTTCAACCACTTGCCGGCCAACCCGGCCCCAGCCGCAGACGATGTAACGACCTTTGAGCTGGTCAATTTCTTGCTGCATGCATCCGTCTCCGCCGGGTTCCGCTGAATTGACCGCCGATGACATGCTCCCCGATGGTGCCAACCGCGTCCGCCGCGGCACTGACGCCACCGAGGATAAGGCCGATGGTGCAGGTGGGATGGACTGCGGTGACTAGCGCGCGGTCCAACCGCGCGATAGGATCTCAGAAGACCATCGGTACAGATACCGGAGAATTCGAATGGCAACCAGGGTCGCGATGAACCCCCAGTTGAGGTTGACCACGGGCTCCATGCTCGCTCTGGGGCTCTGCCTGACCCTGGGTGCCTGCGACAGCCTGTCCAAGACTCAATCGGACAGCAACGGTGGTCGGGCGGTGCTGCCGCCGGTCGATGTCCCGGCCAGTACGGCCACGTCAAAATCCCGGAAGACCTCTGCTCCTGGCGGAGACGCGGCAGCCGAGGCATCCAGCTTCGATCAGATACGCAGCAGCCTCCGGCGGCTGGTCGCGGCCGAGGAGGCGTTTTACGGCGAGAACGGGGTCTATACCGAGGAGCTGAGTCGGCTGGGGTACAGGCCGGGTGGCGGGGTCGATGTGCGCTTCCTCTGGCTGGCCCGAAGCGGGTGGGGGGCTGCCGGTACCCATCCGGAGCTCGTCGGCCGGAACTGCGTCATCTTCGTCGGGCGGGAACATGCGGCGCCGGCCACGGCGAAGTACGGCCGGGCAGGTAAAGAGGGAGTGCCGGTGTGCGACGCTGCCCCGCCCCGGGCCGCGCCGGCCGCCTCACCCGTGGCGCCGAGTGCCGCGGCCGCGGCCACCCGCGGACCCACGGCCACGCCCGACACCAGCAGTGCGCTCGACGCCGTCTCGCCCACGGTGCAGATGAAGGTCGATCTCCGAAATCTGGCGCGGTCGCAGGACACCTATCTCAGAGTCCAGGGGTTCTATGCCCGGCGCACCGCGCCGTTCGCCCTGCAGTACCTCTGGCACAAGGGCGTGACGCTCACGATCCTGAGCGCCGGCAAAGAGTCCTGGTCCGCCCGGGCCACCCACGCGGCCCGGGATGGGAAGAGCTGCGTCATCTGGTTTGGTCCGGTGCCCACCCGGCCGACCACATGGGCCCAGAATCGGACTTCGGACCAGCCACTCGTCCCGGTCTGCGACGATTAGGTCCGCCGGGCGGGTCCATCGTAGCGTACCGCAGTCAGCTCCGCCCAACGCCAGCCGCCGTCTCGGCGGGCTGGCGTCCGCCCAGATTGAGTCCGATCGGGCCATGCAGCCGGGCGATTTGCTTCTCGCTGTAGCCCACCCTCTTGAGCTCCTCCTGTCACCACGGCCCGGCCGACCGGCTGTCCGTCGGAGGCAAGGCGATCGTAATCGGTCAGCACATCTCGCATCTCTCGAGCTCCGGTTTGAACGGAATCTCGCCGGTTCATGGGGGTCTAACGGGATCGGAATTTGCAAGGCATTATATCCGCCATGAAGCGCTTCGAATCTTCCGCCATCATTTTCGATCTGGACGGCGTCCTGGTGGACTCCACCGCGCTGGTGGAGCAACAGTGGCGTCGATGGGCCAGCGCCCGGGGCCTCCACGCCGAGCCGTTCCTTCGCGTGTGCCACGGGCGCCGCGCCCTGGAGACCATCCGGATCGCCGCGCCGCACCTCGATGCGGAAGTCGAGGCACGTGCCCTGGTGCAGACGGAGGACCCGGGGTCGGAGGGTCTGGGGCCGCTGGATGGCGCCGAGCGACTGCTCCGCACGCTTCCCGCCGGTTCCTGGGGCGTGGCCACCTCCGGCCGTCGCTCCACAGCCACTGCCCGGCTCCGCCGGGCGGGCCTGCCGGTGCCCGCCGTGCTCATCTGCGCCGAGGACGTGACCCGAGGCAAGCCGAACCCGGATGCCTACCTGCTGGCGGCCACGGCGCTCGGCGTGACCGCCTCGGAGTGTGTGGTGATCGAGGACGCCCCAGCCGGCGTGGAGGCGGCGCGCGCGGCTGGCATGAGGGTCATCGGGCTCACCACCACGCATCGGGCCGACCAACTGGCGCCGGATGCCTGCGCCAGCTCGCTGGCGGGCGTCCACCTCGGCCGTATCGACCGCGACGCACACGGCCGCCAGCGGCTGGAGCTCCTGGTCGTCGAGCCCTAGAGCTCATCAGGCGTTCCTGGTTCCGGCGCTGGTGCGCCGGGCGAAGTCGGTCCAGAACTGCTCGGTGAGCCTTCGTGCCGCGCCCTCCAGCAATCGTGTACCAATGCTCGCCACCGTACCACTCGCCTCGCACGCGGCCGACCAGTTGAGCCGGGTGGTTGCCCCGTCCACTTCCTCCAACTGAAGATGGGAGAGCACATCGACCGCCGAGCCCGGCGCGTTCCCCCGTGCCCGCATCTTGAGTTGGCGCCCCGGCTCGAGATCGGAGAGCTCGACCTCAAGGGTGAAGTGGATCTTGAGCGAGCCCACGCCCAATCCAGAGACGACCTTGAAGTGGGTGGGATCGCTGGCCACGACCGACTCCACTCCCGGCGCCGAGGCGGCCACGAACTCCGGGTCCATCAGCTTGGCCCAGACCTGCTGCCTCGGTGCCGTGATCTCAGGCGCACCGGAGAATTCGAATCTCATGAAGTGGGTCCAGGTTGTCGCGCCCGCCTCGAGGGTCAAGGAGAAGCCCGATGTCAGATACGGACTTGACCCACCCCGCCGCACGGCGGTAAAGTGCCTGTCCCTCGGGTCAGAAGATCTTGGGGTGTAGCTCAATCGGCAGAGCGCCCGGCTGTTAACCGGGAGGTTGCTGGTTCGACCCCAGCCGCCCCAGTGACCGCGAGGGGTGAGGTTCGCCTCGCCCCTCGCGGTCTGTCTTTGCGGCTGTGAGTCTAGGCCGTGGCCACGTGGAACAGCATGAAAGCGAAGTGGCAGGCACTCCCCACCAGCACCAGGACGTGCCAGATCTCGTGGTGGCCGAAGACGCCGGGGAAGGGATCCGGGCGTTGCCGGGTGAAGATCACCGCTCCAGCCGTGTAGGCCAGTCCACCAGCTGCCAGCCATGCCAGCCCGCTCATCGAAACCGCCGCGGCCAGGGGCGCCAGCGCGAGCAGCGCCATGTAGCCCATGGCGAGGTAGATGCCGGTGGAGACCCAGACCGGCGCGTCCAGGAACCAGACCTTGAAAGGGATACCGGCGGCGGCTACGGTCCACGCGGCGGCCAGGAGGGCCCACCCCCACGGACCCCGCAAGGTGAGCAACGCCACCGGCGTGTAGGTGCCGGCGATGAGAAAATAGATCGCGATGTGGTCCAGGGTGCGGAGCGCCCGGAGCCGCGGCTCGGGAAGCGGCAGCGTGTGGTAGAGCGTGCTCGCGGCGTAGAGCAGGATCAGGCTGGCACCGTACACGCCGAACGCCACCACCTGGGACGATCCATGGGCCAGCCGCAGGAGCGCCACCGTGCCGGCCGTGGCGAGCAGCAGACCCAGCAGGTGCGTTCCGGCGTTTACGGGCTCCCGAATCTTCATTCCGGGAATCTAGCGACCCGCGTCCGAGACACCTTGTCGCCCGGGCCGGGCGCATCTAGGGTTGAGTTCATGAGGGCACCGGCGCCGCTTCGCATCGCGCTCTTCTCCGAGGTCTACTGGCCGATGGTCAGCGGGGTCGGCGTGACGCTGCTGCGCCTGACCGAGGCGCTGGAGACTCGGGGCCACCGAGTCCGGGTCTATAGCGCCACCTATCCGCTGCCGGCCGGCGCGGTGGACCGCCCCGAGGTGCACCGATCCCCCAGTATTCCGTTGTTTCTCTATCCCGATGTCCAGTGGGCCTTCCCCCGGTTCCGGGACGTCACCGACGATCTCGCTGCCTTTCGTCCCGACGTGGTGCACCTGGCCACCGAGTTCTCCCTCGGTCTCGCCGGCGTCAAGGCCGCCCGCCAGCTCCAGCTCCCGGTCGTGGCCTCGGCCCATACCGACTACGACCAGTACGCCGCGCGCTATGGGGTCACCTGGGCCCTTCGCGCGGGCTGGCATTATCTCCGCTGGTTTTACGGACAGGCGGACCGGGTGCTCTGTCCTTCCCGGATCTACCAGGAGCAGCTGCACCGTCACGGGGTTCTGCACACCGGGATCTGGAGCCGCGGCGTGGATCCCGCCGTGTTCAGCGCCGAGTTCCGCAGCGCCGCCTATCGTGATCGGATCGGCGCCGGCCCGGGTGACCTGGTGGTGACCTACATCGGCCGCCTCGCGAGGGAGAAGAATCTCGACCTGCTGCTGGAGGCCTGGGATCAGCTCGCGCCGGAGCGGGGTACGGCGCAGCTCGTCCTGGTCGGGCGCGGCCCGCTGGAGGAGGAGCTTCGCCGTCGGGAGACTCCCGGGCTCCACGTGCTGGGACTGCTGCACGGCCGGGACCTCTCGGAGGCCTACGCCTCGGCGGACGTGTTCGCGTTTCCCTCGACGACCGAGACCTTCGGCAACTCGCTGCTGGAGGCGATGAGCTCGGGCCTGCCGTCGCTGGTGGCGGCCGCGGGCGGAGTACTGGAGTTCGTACGGCACGGCGAGAATGCGTGGCTGGTGGAGCCGGAAAGTGCGCCAGCTATCGCGGAGGGCCTGGGCCGTCTGCTGGCCGATGCGGCCCTCCGGCGGCGGGTGTCCCAGGGAGCCTTGCGGACGGCGCAGGCGCGGGACTGGAGCGCGGTCTACCAGGCTCTGATCGAGCAGTACCGGGACGCCGTCGAGCGAAAGGGAGCCACCCGGGCGGCGTGATCGAGCCCTAGCGGAGCGCCAGGTACGCGAGGGCCGCGATGGCCGCGCTGATGGGAATGGTGAGGAGCCAGGCCCAGACGATTCGGGTGGCCACGCCCCAGCGGACGGCCGATACCCGGCTGGCCGCGCCGACGCCTACGATGGCCCCGGTGATCGTATGGGTGGTGCTGACCGGCACCCCCAGCCCCGAGGCGATCAGAATGGAAATTCCTCCCGCGGTCTCCGCACAGAACCCCCCGAACGGCCGCAGCTTGGTGATGCGGGTACCCATCGTCTTCACGATGCGCCAGCCGCCCATCGCGGTGCCCAGACCGATGGCGCTGTAGGCCGCCATCTCCACCCAGAGCGGAATGCGGTCGGCGGACACGACGTGCAGGTATCCCAGCCAGCCCACCTGGTGGGCGAACAGCCCCTGGGTGGAGACCAAGAGTCCGACGATGATCCCCATCGTTTTCTGGGCGTCGTTGGCGCCATGGCTGAGAGAGTAGAGTGCCGCGGACAGGAGCTGAAGCCGGCGGAAGACCCGGTCCATGGGCCCGGGCCGCTGTCCCTGCAGCAGCCAGGACAACCCCACTGTGAGCAGCAGCGCCAGCAGCATGCCCAAAAGCGGCGAGATGAAGATGAAGAGGATCGGCTTGACCCAGCCGCCCAGCTGCAGCGCGGGAAAGCCCGCCTTGGCGATGGCCCCGCCGCCGAGTCCACCCATGAGGGCGTGACTGGAGGAGCTGGGCAGTCCGAAGTACCAGGTGATGAGGTTCCAGATGATGGCTCCTACCAGGGCGCTCAAGACCAGGTTCGGATCCACCACCGACGGCTCGATCAGCCCCTTGCCGATGGTTCGGGCCACCGCGGTGCCCACGACGAAGGCGGCGACGAAGTTGAAGAACGCGGCCCAGACCACCGCCACGTGGGGTGAGAGGACCCGGGTGGAGACTACAGTAGCGATGGAGTTGGCGCTGTCGTGAAATCCGTTGATGAAGTCGAAGGCGAGCGCGACGGCGACGATCGCCAGGACGTAGCCGACGCCGCTGTCCATGCTCAGGCGTGCTTGATGGAGATGGATTCCAGCACGTTGCTCGCGTCCTCGATGTAGTCGAGGGTCTTCTCCAGGTTGTCGTAGATCTCCTTCCACTTGATCACCGTCAGCGCGTCCGGCGATCCCTCGAACAGGCACCCGAGCCATTCGTGGTAAAGCGAGTCCCCCTCCTCTTCCAGCCGTTTCACCTGCACGCAGGCCTCGAGCACCACGCCGGACGCGTTCTTCTCCAGCGCCCCGACCGCCACCTGCAGCTGGACCGTGGCTCGGGCGATCACCTCGGCGATGAGCAGGGCACCCTCCGGCGCCGTTCCGGCCCGGAACATCTGGAGCCGCCGTGCGGTGCCGTCGATCAGGTCGATCACGTCGTCCAGGCGGGAGGCCAGCAGGTGGATGTCCTCCCGGTCGAGCGGCGTGATGAAGACCCGGTCGAGCCGGGTCACCACGTCGTGGGTGACCTGGTCTGCCTGGTGCTCCAGCCGCTTGATCTGGTCGACGATGGCCCCGCGGCGGTTGCCGTCCACCTTGAGCAGCTCCTGCTGCAGACCGGCGGCCTCCACCGTGAAGGTGGCAACCGCGGTGAAGAGATCGAAGAACTTTTCGTCCCGGGGCAGGAGCCGCATTGGTAAAGTCCTTGTAACGGGCGGCGGGAAGATATCCCCGGCCGGCCGCTTGGCAAGGCGCGACGAGCAGTTCCTTGACGGCTGGCGTTTCCCCACCAGATTCCGCTGGTCCCCCTGGACAACAGCCGACGCTCCTCCAGTCCTCCGCGGTCTATGAGCCACGTGACGACCTTCCTCGACAGCCCACCCGAGGAAGCTTTCGATCGTATGACCCGGCTCGCCGCCCGTCTGCTCGGCGCGCCGATCTCGCTGATCGCGCTGGCCGCCGGAGACCGCGAGGTCTTCAAGAGTGCCGTCGGTCTCCCGGAGCCGTTTGCCACCCGCCGGTCGACACCCCCATCGTATTCGTTCTGCCGCCACGTGATCGAATCGGGCGCGCCGCTGGTGATCGAGGACGCCCGCCGCCATCCGCTGGTGCGCAGCAACCCGGCGATCCGGGAGCTGGGATGGATCTCCTACGCTGGTGTGCCGCTCACCACCGGGACCGGGCGAGTTCTGGGGGCCCTCAGCGTGATCGACGCCAATCCCCGCCTCTGGTCGGAGCGGGACGTCGCCCTGCTTCAGGACCTCGCGGCCTCGGTGGTTACCGAAATCGAGCTCCGCCAGGCCCTGGACGGCCGGGATGATGACCGCCACGCCGGTGAGCCGGACCCGGCGGCACACGCCTTCGAGACCGCGGGCGTGCCGATGGCGCTGGTCTCGCCGGACAATCGCTGGGCCCGGGTGAACCAGGCACTCTGCGCCCTGCTCGAGCTCCCGCATGACCGCCTGGTCGGACGTCTGGTGGAGGAGTTCTTCCATCCGGACGACCGGCTGGCCGGCCAGGAGGCGATCCGGCTGCTCCGCGCCGGCGAGTGTACCAGCTTCACCGCCGAGAAGCGCATGGTGCGGGCGTCGGGCGAGCCCGCCTGGGTGCTGGTCACCGTGGCCGCGGTGCCGGGCTCGGACGGCACGCCGGTGCGCTTTCATCTCACCGCCCAGGAGACCGGCGACCGGAAGCAGGCGGAGCTCGCCTTGCAGCAGAGCGAGGAGCGCTGCCGCCTGGCGGCGCGAGCCACGGGCGTCGCCGTCTGGGAGTGGGATCTCCTCACCGACCGGATCGTCTGGGATGAGAGCGCGGAGGGGACCTTCGGCTACACCGGCCGCGGCTTCGGCTCGACCGCCGCCTGGTGGTACGAGCGCCTCCATGCGGAAGACCGGGAACGGGTCGTGGTCGGGATGCACGAGGCGATCGCGCGCGGGGAGCTGACCTGGGAGGACGAATACCGGTTCCGCCGGGCGGACGGGAGCTACGCGTACGTGAGCGCCCGCGCGTCCATTGTGCGCGACGCCGGAAATGACGCCGTCCGCATGGTGGGCGCGGTGGCCGATGCCACCGAGCGGCACCGGCTCGAGCTGCTGGCCCGGGGCCAGAGCGAGCTCCTGGAGCAGATCGCGGCCGGCCTCGAGCTGGACGCCGTGCTCGAGCGGATCACCCGGTTTACCGAGGCCCACGGTCAGCCGGTCATCGCGTCGATCCTGCTGGCGGAGTCCGGCGGGCAGATGCTCCGTCTGGCCAGCGCGCCGTCGCTGCCGGCCGCCTACCGCGCCACGCTCCAAGCCGTTCCCATCGGGCCGACCGCCGGGGCGTGCGGCATGGCGGCCTTCCGAGGCGAGCGGGTGATCATCAGCGACATCGCGACCGATCCCCGCTGGACCTACGGACGAGACCAGGCCCTGGGGCATGGCCTTCGCGCCGCCTGGGTCGAGCCCTTCTTCGGCACTGGTGGCGCCGTGCTGGGCACCTTCGTGCTGTACTATCCCGAGCCGAGGGAGCCGTCGCCGGTCGATCACCGGGTAGTGGAGATCGCGACCCACCTGGCGGAGATCGCGGTCGAGCGGGAGCGTAACCAGCAGGCGCTGAGCCGGAGCACCCGGCTCTTCGTGCAGGTGCTGGAAAACCTGCCGGTCGGGGTCGGGGTACTGGACCGGGATGGCCGCATCACCTTCGAGAATCCTGCGAGCCTGGCGATCTGGGGAGTGGGCAACGAGGCCGGCCTCGAGCGGTACTGGGAGTATCGCGGCTGGCGGGGTGATACCGGCGAGCCGATTCCACCCGAGGAGTGGCCCGCGGTCAAGGCGATCCGGCAGGGCGAGACGACGCTTAACCAGGTGGTCTCCATCGAGGTCCCCGATGGAGTCCAGAAGATCGTGCTCACCTCGGCCGTGCCTCTACGCAGCGCCGGCGGGGAGATCCTGGGCGCGATCGCGCTCAGCCAGGACATCACTGAGCGGTGGGCGGCGGAGGAGGCGCTTCGGCGCAGCGAAGAGCAGCTGCAGCAGGCCCAGAAGATGGAGGCCGTGGGTCAGCTGGCGGGCGGCATTGCCCATGACTTCAACAACCTGCTCACCGGGATATTGAGCTACAGCGATCTCATCCTCCACGAGCTCCACGGGGGCGATCCGATCCGGGCCGACCTGGAGCAGATCCGGCATGCCGCCCAGCGAGCCGCGGCGCTCACCCGGCAGCTGCTGGCATTCAGCCGCCGCCAGGTGCTCCAGCCCAAGATCCATTCGCTCAACGCCACCCTCGCGGAGCTCGATGCCATGCTTCGCCGCCTGCTCGGCGCCGACGTGGAGCTCGAGACCGAGCTCGACCCCGGGCTCTGGTACGTCCTCGCGGATCCCAGCCAGCTCGAGCAGGTGCTGGTCAACCTGGTGGTCAACGCGCGGGACGCGATGCCCAGTGGTGGCCGGGTCATCATTACCACCGCGAACGCGCTGCTGGACGCAGCCGCGGCCGAGCGGTCCAACGGCGTGCGGGCCGGCGCCTACGTGCAGCTCTCGGTGCGCGATACCGGCGTGGGAATGGACGTGCCAACCCAGGCCCGGATCTTCGACCCCTTCTTCACGACCAAGGAAGCGGGGCAGGGTACCGGTCTCGGCCTCTCGACCGTCTACGGCATCGTGGAGCAGAGCGGCGGGCATATCGCGGTGGAGAGCGCGCCGGGCCAGGGATCCACCTTCACGATCTATCTGCCCCGCCACGCCGGGCCCGGCGCCTGCGTGCTCCCGACGGCAGACCGGCGGCGGCTGCCCGGCGGCAGCGAGACCCTGCTGCTGGTGGAAGACGAGGCCGCAGTCCGCTCCTCCGCCCGCCGCCTGCTGGAGCGCCACGGCTATACCGTGATCGAGGCGCGTCACGGCGCCGATGGGCTCCGGATCGTGGAGCAGAGCGATCAGAAGATCGACCTGGTGCTGACCGACCTGGTGATGCCGGAGATGGGAGGACGCGAGCTGGTGGAGCGGCTCCGCGCCCGGCACCCCGGACTCAAGGTCCTGTTCATGTCGGGGTACAGCCAGCGTGCGGTGACCATCGACGGAAACATGCCCCCGGCCACCGGTTTCGTGGAGAAGCCCTTTACGGTGGAGCAGCTCACCCAGCGGCTGCGGGAGATTCTTGATGGATAAGGGGGCAAGGTGAGGCAAGGTGGGGCAGAGTGAGGCAAGGTGAAGGATGCAAGGGCCGGCGACACCCTGCCTCACCCTGCCTCACCCTGCCTCACCCTGCATACCTTCGTCAGGAGCTCTTCCGGCGTCTCCAGCCAGTAGTCCGGCTGGGCACCCTCCAGATGATCCCGCCCGAACGGACCCCACAGCGCAGCGGCGGTCCGCACGCCGGCAGCGCGGCCCGAGCGCATATCGTGGATGCTGTCGCCGACGTAGACGGTCGTGCTGGGGTCCGCTCCGAGCAGCGCCAGTGCCTTCTCCACCGGCTCCGGGTGCGGTTTGGGATTGACCACCTCGTCGGCACAGACCAGCACGTCCATCAACTGCTCCAGCTTGACGAGCGACAGGCCGCGCAGGGCTCCCTGCCGGTTCTTGCTGGTGACCAGTCCGGTGCGGAGGCCGGCTGCCTTGATGCGAGTCAGGGCGTCCAGCATGCCGGGATACACGGTGACCATGCGGTCGTGATTGGCGAGATTGTACTCCCGGTAGGTTGCGATCAGGGCCTCCAGCGTCTCCGGATCGTCCGCCCAGTCGGCGAATTGCACCTTGAGCGGGGTTCCCACGCCTCGGAGCCACTCCTCGTCGCTTCTCGGCGGCATGCCGTGCGCGGCGAGGGTGTGGTGATAGCTATCGAGGATGAGACGGACCGAGTCGATGAGAGTTCCGTCGAGATCGAAGAGCATCGTCTGTATTGGGGCCATGGCAGGAAACGTAGTGTGACACCGCTCGGGTTGCGCGGCCGGTCGGACCGCCCTAATCTCACGGCATCCCTCTCGCCTCCGCCCAAGGAAGCCTCTCGATGCAACCAGCCGAACTCGTGGCCATCATGGCAGCCATCATCTACAGCGGCCGGCGGGACCAGCACGAGGAGGTCCGCCCGGAGACCCGCCAATCCGCCGTCGAAGAGGCCTGGCAGCTCTGGCACCTCACCATGGAGGAATGGAGCGATCCCGGCATCCGGCACCTCGAGCACCCGTTGGGGGGACCCTGACTCGCG
>DATAOI010000024.1 GCA_036265815.1 Gemmatimonadales bacterium | reverse complement strand
GTCCGCCCGACGTGCTGGTGCTGGGCTGTCATCGTGGTGGACCAGCCGGCGTGATCGAGGCGGGGAGCACCGCCCGGCGGGTGTCCCACACCGCGCCGTGCGCGGTGCTCACCATTCCACTGTAGGAGGGCCCGATGAGCCGCAACATGGAGCGGCTGGCGCGGCTTATTCTCGGCGTGCTGCTCCTGGGCTTGTACGGAGCACTGACTCCCCCATGGCGTTATCTGACGCTGGTGGGCTTGATTCCCCTGGGTACCGCACTCACGGGCCACTGCCCGCTCTATGCCGCCCTGGGCTGGAACCGTGGGTTGAAGAGGGAATCATGAGCCCGGATACAGCATATCTCGGGTCGCGGACGGCGCGACAATTCGCCCGATTCTGCAGCAGATCCACGCGCCCTGGCTTGCTCGAAACGCGCTCAGCCCGCACCCAGGCGAGTCCGCGCGCCGCCGGTTGATTCGGCGGCCCAGGCCGGCGCGTCGTCCAGCGCTGCCACGGCACCGATCACCGTGACCAGCGGCGCCTCCAGCCCCTCGCGGTCCGCCGCATCCGCGATGGTTGCCAGCGTAGCCCGGGTCACCCGCTGCTCGGGCGTGGTGGCCGATTGGATGCACGCCGCCGGCGTGTCCGGGTCACGCCCCGCCTCCATCAGTTGTGCCGTCAGACGAGCGAGCGACGCACGTCCCATCAGCACCACCAGGGTGTCCACGGCGGCAAGGCCGCGGAGATCGAACGTCTCATCGTCCGGACCTGCCTGGTGCCCAGTGACCACCGCGAACGAGCGGGCCAGCCCCCGCGCCGTGACCGGTATGCCGGCGGCCGCCGGTCCGGCGATGGCGCTTGAAACGCCCGGAACGACGTAGACCTTCACGCCGGCCTGCCGACAGGCCGAGGCCTCCTCGCTCCCTCGCCCGAAGACGAACGGGTCGCCGCCCTTGAGCCGCACCACGGTCCGGCCGAGCCGGGCGTGGGCCACCAGGAGCGTGTTGATCTCCTGCTGCGAGTAGGGCGCGAGGCCGGCGCCCTTGCCCACGTCGATCAGCTCGACGCCGGCCCGGGTTTCGTTCAGCAGCTCGGGCGCCACCAGCCGGTCGTGTACCACCACGTCAGCCCGCCGCAGCAGCTCGAGACCGCGCGAGGTAATCAGGCCGGGATCTCCCGGACCACCGCCCACCAGGTGCACCTCCCCGGAGACGCGGTGCGCCGGGCGGCCGGGACGCCCGCGAGATCGTGGCGGCGGCGGCGGAGCGTGCCGGCGGGCGAGGTCGACGACGATCTCCTCCAGTCCGGGATTCTCGCCGATGGCCGCGTCGACCAGGACGAGGCGGGAGCCGACCCGGCCGCGCCGGGGCACCCCACCGTCGGGCAGACCGAGCCGGTGCGGGAGGTCCTCCAGCGCGTGGATTCCGCCGCCGATCAGGAACGGCAGCGCGATCACATTGGGCATCCGGGTCCGGTGCAACACCTCGTCCACCGGTGGATCATCGTCCAGAAACGCCGCCAGCACCTCGCCGGCAACCCGCCGCCTCCGGAGGGTCTCCGCCAGAGCGTGAGTGGATGTGGTGCTCTCGGGGTGCCGCCGGGTGCCGTGGCCCACCAGCACCAGCGAGACCTGGGAGCGGTCGGCCTGCTGCTCCCGAAGGAGCTCAGTGACCCGGCGGGCCACCAGCGGGGCGATACCCCGATGGCTCCCGACCGGCGGGGTGCGGCTCAGCCGGATCTCGGTGTATCGCCGGTTACGCGCAAGCCCCTCCGGCAGGACGACATCGCTATAGTGCCCCGCGCTGGTGAGGAACGGCACCACGGTGACCTCGTCGGCCGTCAGCTCGTCGAGCACAGTATCGAATCCCGGTTCACCCTGGTGAAACGCCACCGCGACCTCGTCGAACAGCCGGCGCCCGCGGAGCGCCTCCGCCATCCGGCGCACCAGTGCGTTGGCGGCCGGATCCCGCCGCGACCCGTGGGCTGCCAGGACCAGGGCGCGTCCGCTCATCGCGCCACCTCGACCGGGATCCGGTCGATGGTCGGCAGCTCCCGGCCGGTCAGGGTGGTGCGCCGGGCACGGAGGCCCATCAACCGCTGGTAGAAGTCGCCCAGGCCTTCCCCCTGGGCCCGCTCCGCGGCCCAGCGCACCAGCAGCGGCCGGACGGCAGCGAGCAGCGCCTCCTGGGGCACATCCGCCCGGTAGAGGTCGACCAGGCGGTCGCCGGCCAGGCCGCCGCCCACGTAGACGTTGTAAAGGCCCAGCGAGCGGCCGACGAAGGCGAGGTCCGCCGTGTAGGGCCGCGCGCAGCCGTTGGGGCAGCCGGTCATCCGGATGGTGATCGGGGCATCCCGCAGGCCCAATACGTCGAGCTCCGCCTCGAACTCGTCGAGAATGCCGGGGATGGCGCGCTCCGACTCGGCCACCGCCAGGCCGCAGGTCGGGAGCGCGGGGCAGGCCATGGAGAAGCGACGCGCCGCGGAGAGCGCGGTCGGCAGCGCCACGCCGTGGGCCTGGAGGATCCGCGCCACCGTCTCGATACCATCCGCGTCGAGATCGGTGAGCAGCAGGTTCTGCTGCCCCGTCAGCCGCACGCCCGGCCGGAGCCGGGTGACAATCTCGTGCAACGCCGTCTTGAGCGCGTGACCCGGCGTGTCCACGATGCGCCCGCTCTGAATGAAGACGCCATAGAACAAGCGTCCGTCGTTCTGCCGGTGCCGGCCGAGATGATCGTGGAACGGCAGCGGAGGGAGCGCCACCGCGGGGCCGAGCCGGAACGAGGCACGCCGCTGGAACTCTTCCCTGAACCGCTGAATGCCCCACTCCGCGAGCAGGTACTTGAGCCGCGCGTGCCGCCGGTCGGCCCGGTTGCCGTGATCGCGGAAAATGGCCGCCACGATGCGCACCGCCTCGACCCCGTTGAGGATCGGCACGAAGCCGAGGGGCTCGGCCAGTCGGGCAGCGGTATCGCCCTTGTTGTGGGTCATGCCGAGCCCGCCGCCCACCAGGAGGTTGAATCCCTGCAGCCGGCCATCGGAGACGATGGCGAGCAGTCCGACGTCCTGAGACCAGATGTCGACGCAGTTGTCGTTCGACAGGCCCACCGCGGTCTTGAACTTCCGCGGCAGGTAGCGGTCGCCGTAGAACGGCTCCTCCTCTTCGGTGGAGATCTGTTTCTCGCCGTCCAGCCAGATCTCGTGGTAGGCGCGGGTGGCGGGGCGGAGCTCGCGGGCGATCGCACTCGCCACCTCGCGGACGGCCGCGTGATCGGCGTCGCCCAACGGTGCGGAACAGCCCATCACGTTGCGCTCCACGTCGCCGCAGGCGGCGATGGTAGTGAGCAGCTTCTGGTTCACCCCCGCGATGGTGGCCTTGAGGTCGCCCTTGAGGACGCCGTGGAACTGAAATCCCTGGCGGGTAGTGACCCGGAGGGTGTAGTTGCCATGCTGGTCGGCGATCTCCTCCAGACCGAGGTACTGCTCGGCGGTGACGGCGCCAGCGGGAATGGCGACCCGCACCATGAAGCTGTAGGCCTTGCCCTCGCCGGCGGTCTCCCGCGCCCGGCGGAGGTCGCGGTCGTCCTGCTGATACGTCCCGTGAAACTTGAGCAGGCTGACGTCGTCCTCGCCGAAGCGGGCGGCCTCGGAGGCGAGCGTCTCCCCGATGGTGCCGCGAAGATGTCTCCCCTCCCGCTTGGCGACCTCGACCTTCGATTCCGCGGTGACTCTAGGGGTCATCAGGCCTCCTTCCTGACCAGCTCGAGGCCGTTGGTGTGGAGCCCGCACTCGGTCTTGCTGGTCCCGGACCAGCGGCCGGCGCGGGAGTAATGGGTCGGCGACGCACCCAGCACCGCGATGGTGCAGTGGGTGCAGCCGATCGATGGGTAGCCCCGCTCGTGCAGCTCGTTGTAGGGCACGTCGTGCTGCCTGATGTAATCCCACACCCGCTGGCGGTCCCACCCGGCGAGCGGGTTGACCTTGATCAGTTGGTACTGCCAGTCCCATTCGACCACCCGGATGGCGGCGCGGGAGGCTGACTGGCTCCGCATCAGGCCGGTCACCCACACGTCCACGCCGGCGAGGGCCTGGCGCATCGGCTCGACCTTGCGCAGGCGGCAGCAGGCGTCGGCATTCCGGCGCCAGAGCTCGGGCCCGTACTGGGCGGCCTGCTGGTCGGGTGAGAGCGAGCTTCCGCGGTTCTCGAAGCGGAGCTGGGAATAGCGCGCGACCATGATGTCCCGCAGCCGATAGGTCTCCGGGAAGAGAAACTTGGTATCGAGATAGATGACCGGGATCGTGCCGCCGTGCCGCGCCACCATGTCGATCAGCGCGCAGCCCTCCATCCCGAACGAGGTGGTGAGCACCAGGTTGCGGTCGGCGAAGTGGTCCAGCATCCAGGCCACGATCTGTTCCGGCGGCGCGTCTTCTCCCACCATCGGTGTCTCAAGCGTCTCCACGGACATGTCCGCTCCAGCTCGAGGTAGCAAAAAAGAAAAAGCCCGCAGGACGGTACCTGCGGGCTTGGCATGGAAATGCGTGTGAAACGCGAGCCGCTAGGTCGTCCCGTAAGTGTGGAGAGTGGCCATACAACAACACGCCATGGCACCCGCGCGCGTGGCGGCGGGCGAGGCGAGTTCAGGGACGAGCGTGCAACGGAGGCTCATGAGGGTAGGTTACCGCTCCATGGGAAGGTTGTCAACACGGGCGGCCGCCACAGCCCTCGGGGCGCGCACTCCAGGAGGCCTGATGCCTGCGATCGAGTTCTCCCCTGCCGACGTCGTGCGCGAGGTCACCCTGGCGAAATCCCGCATCCGCGGGTTCGTGCGCGAGACGCCGCTCGAGCACTCCCCCACGCTGAGCGCCGCCGCCGGAAGCCCGGTCTACCTCAAGCTGGAGAACCTCCAGGTCACCGGCTCCTTCAAGGCGCGCGGCGCGTTCAACAAGCTGCTCTCCCTCACCGAGGAGGAGCGGGCGGCGGGAGTGGTCACCGCGTCCACCGGCAATCATGCGCTCGCCATGGCGCACGCGCTCGGGCTGCTCGGCATCCGGGGCGAGATCTTCCTGCCGAGCACGGCCTCCCCCCTCAAGCTCGAGGCGCTCCGGAGCCGCGGAGCCGAACTCCGCCTGGTGGACGCCGATCCGGGTCGGGTGGAGACCCTCGCGCGGACGCAGGCGTCCGACACTGGCAGAGTGTTCGTCTCGCCATACAACGACCCCCAGGTGATCGGCGGCCAGGGCACCATCGCGATCGAGCTGCTGCGGGACCTGGAGGGGGTGGACACCGTGCTGGTGCCCGCGGGCGGCGGGGGCCTGATCGCCGGGGTTGGGGCAATGCTCAAGGCGGAGCGTCCGGCCATCCGGGTCGTTGGCTGCCAGCCGGCGGCATCGCCGGTGCTTGCCGCCAGCGTCGCCGCCGGTCGCATCGTGGAGCTGCCCTCCGGCCCATCGCTCTCGGACGCCACCCTCGGCCTGGTGGAGCCGGGCGCGATCACCTTCCCGGTCTGCCAGCGCTGCGTGGACGAGTGGGTGACGGTCCAGGAGCCCGAGCTTCGGGCGGCGGTGCGGCTGATCCTGGAGCGGCATTCGCTGCTGATCGAGGGAGCGGCGGCGCTGCCGGTGGCGGCGCTGCTCGGTGCGGGCCCGCGCTATCGCGGGGGGAGCACCGTTCTGCTGTTGAGCGGATCGCACCTCGGACTTCATGACCTCGCCGAGGTGCTCCCAGCGTGCTGAGGCGAACGAAGGGGCCGAAGAGCTCGCCCCCGGCGGGCCTGACCGAGCCGGTTCTTGCGTCGGAGCCGCCGGCCGGTATAGGAATCGTCATGCCTCTATCCAGTCCTGCCTCCCTCGGAGTCGAGGAGGAGCGCTACCGCCGCCGGACGCCCGCCTCGGAGCGCTGCTACATCGAGGCTCGCCGCTACCTGCCCGGCGGCGATTCGAGGAGTCCGCTCTTCTACTCTCCCTATCCAGCCGTCATGGACCGGGGGGAGGGCTGCCGGCTGTTCGATCTGGACGGCAACGAGCTGATCGACTTCACCGGCAACCACTCGGCGCTGGCGCTCGGGTACGGGCACCCGCACGTGCTCGGGGCGGTTGAGCGGCAGCTCGAGCGGGGCACCTGCTTTCCCGGGCCGACCGAGCCGCAGGTGCGGCTCGCGCGGATGCTCGTCGAGCGCATCGGTTCGGTGGAGCGGGTGCGGTTCACCAGCTCGGGCACCGAGGCGGCAGCCAACGTCATCCGGGCGGCCCGCGCCTTTACCGGCCGGCCCAAGGTGGCCAAGGTCGAAGGCGGTTATCACGGTACCTCGGACGATGCATTGGTGAGCACTCATCCGACCGGCCCGGACGCCGGTGAACGCTCGCGCCCGCGCTCGCAGCCGAGCGCGCTGGGCCTCGCGCCGAGGACACTGGAGAACGTGGTGGTGATCCCGTTCAACGACGGCGCCGCCGCCGCGCGGGTGATCGAGGCTGAGCACCACCGGCTCGCCGCCGTGCTGGTCGAGCCGGTGCTCGGCTCAGCCGGCATGATCCCGGCCGAGCGGGGCTATCTGGAGACGCTGCGCGAGGTGACTCGCCGCCTGGGCGTCCTGCTGATCTTCGACGAGGTGGTGAGCTTCCGGGTGGCCTACGGAGGCGGGGAGGAGCACTTCGGGGTGGTACCCGATCTTACCATCCTGGGGAAGCTGATCGGCGGTGGCTTCCCGCTCGGCGCGTTCGGCGGACGGCAGGACGTCATGGCACTCTTCGACCCGAGCGCGGGCCGCCCCGGCATTCCGCACCCCGGGAGCCTCAACGCGAATCCCATCAGCCTGGCCGCGGGGATCGCCACGTTGGAGCTCCTGACCCGCGACGCGATCGAGACGATCAACCGCCGCGGCGAGTCACTGCGCGGCAGGATGCGCGGCGCGTTCGCCGAAGCGGGGGTCGCGGCGGAGATCACCGGGCTCGGCTCGCTCTTCGGCATTCACCTGACCGGCCATCCGGTGCGGGACTTCCGGGATACGCTCGACGTGGATACGGCGCTCCGGCACCGGATCTTTCTCGGGCTCCACAACGAAGGCGTGCTGATCGACCCGCGGGGCGTGGGCACGATCTCGACCGCGCTGGGAGAAACGGAGCTCGAGCGATTCATCGAGGCGCTTCGAGCGGTGCTGGCGAGGGTCGGCGATCGCACGCCGATCCGATAATGTATCCTGAGGAGGAGGTATATGAGCATCAAACCACAGACGCCTGGTATTCACCACGTAGGTTTGCGAGTCAGGGATTTCGCGCGTGCCAAGCAGTTCTACACGGAAACCCTCGGCTTTCCAGTTCTGCTCGACTTTCCGGAGGTGTTTCTCTTCGCCGCCGGGGGCACGGCAGTAGGCGTCCGCGGTCCGGCGGCGAATACCCCGCCAGGCGATCGCTTCAATCCGTTTCGGGTCGGGCTCGACCACGTCGCGTTGGGATGTGCCGACGAACTGGAACTGAAACGGGTGGCTGGTGCGTTGACGGCAGCGGGCGTCGAGAACACCGGCATCAAGCTGGATGAGGCGCTGGGGAAACGCTACGTCGGGTTCAAGGATCCGGACGGGATTGCCTGGGAGTTCTACAGCGTCTGAGTCGGGCCAGCGCCGATCGCTACAGCCGTCGGATCTTGAGAGCGGTGTAGGTCTCCTCGAGCTCGCCGACCAGCCGTTGGAATGCGGGCTTCTCCCGCAGGCTTTCGAGATAGGGATCGAGCCGGAAGAAAGGCCAGCAGGCAAACCCCGTTTCTACGCTGCGCTCCATCCACGCCATTGCGGTGTCCGTTTCCCCCAGCACCGCGTGAATACAGGCGATGTTGTAGTAGGTGTGGTGCGTGTGGCCGAAGGAGCGCGGGGAATCGAGTGCACGACGAACACACTGCAGGGCGAGGTCGCTCTCGCGCCGCCGGGCGTACAGCATACCTTGAAACGTGACAACCCAGGGCTCGTCGGGTAGTTGTCGCAAAGCCGCAGTCAGCCGGTCCTCGGCAAGCTCCAGGTCTCCACTCAACAGCGGAGGGTAGATGCGAGTACCGAGCACGTAGGAGCTTTCCGGGCGTTCTCGGAACCAAGCCTCCACTGCCTCTTCGGCCCGCGCGAAGTCCCCACTCAAGATATAGAACCACTCGGCGTTCCCGCTCCGGGTCTTGGGATTCGAGCGCTGACTCTGCTGGTGGGCCAGCAGCGCTTCGGGGAGCCGTCCGATATGGAGACAAATGCCCGACATCCGATTGTGGGCCCGCTCAAGATTTGGCCGTGCGGCCAACACCCGCTCCAGCGCGGCGATAGCATCCGAGTGCTGGAAGTTCTTCGCCGGGCTCCACAGGATCCAGGCCCGCGCCAGGTGTCCCTCCGGCAGTGCCGGGTCGAGTGCCAAGGCCCGGCGGCAGTGATCCTCCGCCTGTTGGATCCAGGTGCGCTGCGAGTCGAAGTGAAAGTGCATGTCCATCGAGACAAGGGCCAGCATGGCATGCGCCAACGCAAAGCCAGGGTCGCGCTCGACGGCCCTGGACAGATGCTCCGCGGCGCTCCGCAGCGTGTCTTGCCGATCAGGTGTGCTCTCTCGCAAGCCCGCCATGTATTCGTTGTAGGCGTCCTGGTCACTGCTGTATCGATCACGCGACTTCGGCACCGCCAGAGGAAACCGGGTCTGCAGGGATTCCACGACCCTGCGCCCAATTTCATCCTGGACCTCGAACACGCCGTCCAGGGTGAAATCATGTTTCTCGGACAGCGTGGCCTTGTGCGTCGCCGCATCGAACAGCTGGATCGAGACCCGCCATTGAGACCCGAACTGCTGGACCGTTCCCTGGAGGATGTGGCGGACCCCGAGATCGCGGCAGACCTGGGCCGGGTCGGCACCCGAGGCGTAGTTCAGGATCGCCGACGTCGGCGCGACGATCACGTCCTCCAAGTTGCCGAAGATCGTAATGAGCGCATCCGCAAAGCCCAGTGACAGCGCCCTGGTGTTGTCACCATCGCTCAGAAAGACGAAAGGCAAGACGGCAATCGACGTGAGCAGTGTCTGGCTGGTCCACTCCGCCGTAGCAGATTCGGGGGCAGCGTTCTCTTTCAACGCCTCAGCAAACTGAGTCGCGGTGGCGAACCGATCGGCCGGCAGGCGGGCCAGCGCCTTCCTCACGGCCCGCTCGACGGTGAACGGCACCATCTCACGGACGGTGCGCAGGTTGGGGATCTGGTCCACCATCTTGCGCGCCAGGATGGCCTGGGCGCTCGAGCCGGTGAACGGTGGGTCACCTCCCAGCATCTCGTACAGCACGCACCCCAGGGCGTAAATGTCGCTCCGACCGTCGAGGTGTTCCTCTCCGAAGGCCTGCTCGGGACTCATGTATGCGGGCGTCCCGACCGCGATCCCCTTCTCGGTCAGTCTCTCGCTCCCGGTGGCCGATATCACCCGGGCAATCCCGAAATCCGCCACCACCGCGTGTCCGGATTCCAGCAGCACGTTCTCCGGCTTGATGTCCCGGTGCACCACGCCGTGGCGGTGGGCGAAGCTCAGCGCGTCGGCGACCTCGCGGGCGATCTGGAGCGCGTCGTCGAGGGGGAGTTGCCTTTCGCGGGTCAGGCGGTCCCGGAGCGACTCGCCGTCCACAAAGGGCATGACGTAGAAGAGGAATCCCTCCGCTTCGCCCGAGTCGTACAACGGCAGGATGTGGGGATGATGCAGGCCGGCGGCGATCTCGATCTCCCGTAGGAACCGCTCCGGTCCCAGCGCGGCGGCGAGCTCCGCCCGCAGCACCTTGACCGCGACCTTGCGGCGATGCTTAGGGTCCTCGGCGAGATACACAGTGGCCATGCCTCCCCGGCCGAGCTCTCGCTCAAGGCGGTAGCGGTCGGCAAGAGCCGTAGTGAGGCGCTCACGCTCGTCGGCTATCTGCTACCTCGCATGGGCCATGGATGTTTGGTTTCGCTCATAAGATCGTGGCTCATTCGTCCCTTGTCGAGGTTGCTGACCTGGATACGAGCGAACACTGGGAGGTGCCTCCTCCAATACTTCCTCTTCTACTCCCTCCACGACCGGTTTAACGTTCCTGTGCCGCCAGGGGTATGGGGTGCGGTCGGCCCCATTGAGAAATCACCCTTGGAACCTGATCCGGCTCATACCGGCGAAGGGAGCGCGGCGCCCGCGAAGCTCCGCCAGCGCTGTGCTCCTCGCCGCCACTTTGGAGCGACAGCAATGGCCACCCGCACCCCCCGACGTCGGCCCCGATCCGCCAAGCCCGCCCCACCGACTCCGGTGTCGGGTCTCGAGCAGGCGTTCCCGAACTCAACCAAGGTGTACGTCGAGGGAAGCCGGAGCATCCGGGTTCCCTTCCGCGAGATCGCTCTCTCCGGCGGCGAGCCGCCGCTCCGGGTCTACGACAGCAGCGGCCCGCAACACTTCGACGTGCGCCAGGGCCTCCCGACGCCCCGCCGCGGATGGATCCTGGGCCGCGATATCGAAAACACCGGCCGTCGCACCGCGGGCAACCCGTCGCTCATACCCGAAGGGCTCCGCCGCCAGGTGCTGCGGGGCCGCGGACCACTCACCCAGCTTCAGTACGCCCGCCGCGGCGAGATCACGGAAGAGATGGAGTTCGCCGCGTTGCGCGAGGGCATGGCTCCCGAGCTGGTCCGGAGCGAGGTGGCGCGAGGCCGGGCGATCATCCCGGCCAACATCAACCATTCCGAGCTCGAGCCGATGGTCATCGGCCGCGCCTTCCACGTGAAGATCAACGCCAACATCGGCAACTCCGCCGTGCGATCCTCGATCGAGGATGAAGTCGAGAAGCTCCGCTGGGCCACGCTCTGGGGCGCGGACACGGTGATGGATCTCTCCACCGGCAGGAACATTCACGAGACCCGAGAGTGGATCGTCCGCAACTCCGCGGTCCCGATCGGGACGGTGCCGATCTACCAGGCGCTGGAGAAGGTGGGCGGCGCGGCGGAAGATCTGACCTGGGAGGTCTATCGCGACACGCTGATCGAGCAGGCGGAGCAGGGGGTGGACTACTTCACCGTCCACGCCGGCGTGCTGCTCCGCTACATCCCGCTCACCGCCAACCGGGTGACCGGCATCGTCTCCCGCGGTGGCTCGATCATGGCCAAGTGGTGCCTGGCCCACCACCAGGAAAGCTTCCTCTATACCCGGTTCGCCGAGATCTGCGAGATCATGGCGGTGTACGATGTGAGCTTCTCGCTGGGTGACGGGCTCCGGCCCGGCAGCATCGCCGACGCGAACGACGAGGCGCAGTTCGCCGAGCTCAAGACCCAGGGCGAGCTCAACCAGATCGCCTGGGAGCACGGGGTGCAGGTGATGAACGAGGGGCCGGGTCACATCCCCATGCACCTCATCAAGGAGAACATGGAGAAGCAGCTCGAGTGGTGTCAGGAGGCGCCGTTCTACACGCTCGGTCCGCTCACCACCGACATCGCACCGGGCTACGATCACATCACCAGCGCCATCGGCGCCGCGATGATCGGCTGGTACGGCACCGCCATGCTCTGCTACGTCACCCCGAAGGAGCACCTCGGCCTGCCGGACCGCGACGACGTCAAGGCGGGAGTGATCGCCTACAAGATCGCCGCGCACGCCGCCGACCTGGCCAAGGGACATCCTCGCGCCCGCCAGTGGGACGACGCGCTGAGCAAGGCCCGCTTCGAGTTCCGTTGGGAGGACCAGTTCAACCTCGCGCTCGATCCGGTCACCGCCCGCGCCTATCACGACGAGACGCTCCCGGCCGAGGGGGCCAAGGTGGCGCACTTCTGCTCCATGTGCGGGCCGAAGTTCTGCTCGATGAAGATCACCCAGGACGTCCGCGACTACGCGGCGGAGATGGAAGCCAAGTCGGCGGAGTTCAGGGCACGCGGTGGAGAGGTGTACGTGCCGCTGTCGCCGCGCGCATGAGCTGGATCACCGATCCAGCGGCGTGGGTGGGGTTCCTCACGCTGGTCGTGCTGGAGATCGTGCTCGGCATCGACAACGTGGTCTTCATCTCCGTGCTCGCGGGGAAGCTGCCGCGCGAGCAGCAGGGACGGGCGCGCCGCCTGGGCCTCGGCCTGGCGATGATGATGCGCATCCTGCTGCTCCTGTCGCTCACCTGGATCGCGCGGCTTACCAGCCCACTGTTCACCGTCGTCAACCACGAGATCTCCGGGCGCGACCTGGTGCTGATCGTGGGCGGACTCTTCCTCATGTGGAAGAGCACCCGGGAGATTCACGACAAGCTCGAGGGCGAGGAGGGCCAGGCCTCGGCCAAAGTGGCGCCCAGGCTCGGCGCGGTGCTCGTTCAGATCATGCTGCTCGACGTGGTCTTCTCGCTCGACTCGGTCATTACGGCGGTCGGCATGGTGGACGAGCTCGGCGTCATGATCGCCGCCGTGGTGCTGGCCGTAGGGTTCATGTTCATCTTCGCCCGGTCGATCGGCGACTTCGTGGAGCGGCATCCGACGGTGAAGATGCTGGCCCTGAGCTTTCTGCTGCTGATCGGCGTCGCGCTGATCGCGGAGGGGCTGGACCGGCACATTCCCAAGGGCTACATCTACTTTGCGATGGCGTTCTCGGTGGGGGTCGAGCTGCTGAATCTCCGGGCCAAGCGGGTGCGGGAGGAGGCCGTCAAGCTGCGGCACCCATACTCGGCGGTGGAGGGGGATGTAGGGTCATTTCAATCTTGAGCGGGCATGGCTGTTCTGGCCGCGGTCGAGATGCTCCTGGTGCTCCAGGTGACGCAGCCGGCGGTCACCGGCACCGTCCGGGACGGGGAGAGCGGTGAGCCGCTCGCCCAGGCCACCGTAGCGCTCGCCGACCTGGACCGCTCGGTCATCTCGGATGCCGGCGGGCGGTACCGGTTCCTCGCCGTGCCGCCCGGGCCGCAGCACCTCACGGTTCGCCGGGTCGGCTACGCGCCACGGACGCTCGATGCACTGGTCCCGGCAGAGGGCGAGCTGGAGATCAACATCGCGCTCCGGCCGGCGCCGATGCAGCTGCCGGCCATCGTGGTGCGCTCGAGGGTGTCACTCCGGGGCCTCGACGTCGGCGACACCGCCTCCTTCCCCGACCGCAGTGTCTCGATGGCAGCCGTGCGGAACGATCCCCGCCTCTCGGAGCCCGATGGGCTCCTGGCCCTGAGTGGTGGCGAGATCGGCGCGAGCCCCGAGTCTCCCAGTGGCGTTCATCTCCGGGGCGCCGCCTCCGACCAGACCGGCTACCTGCTCGACGGAATTCCGGTCTTCAGCCCCTACCACAGCGCCGGGACCTTCAGCGCGTGGAATCCGGACGCGCTCGAGCGCCTGGAGGCCTCGTCGTCTTCGCCATCGCCGGTCTTTCCCGATGCGCTTGCCGGCACCGTGGCCGCGGTGACCCGCACACCGGGCCCGGTGGTTCGGGGTCAGGGAGGCGTGAGCACTACGCAGGCGCATGTCGCTTTCGACGGACCGATCGGCGGGGGAGGCGCGGGTTACCTGGTGAGCGCCCGGGGCGGCTTTCCTGAGCTGGTGGCTCCGCACCGTGATCCTTCCTATGTAAGAGGCCAGACTCGGGACCTGGTGAGTAAGCTGGAGAGCCCGCTGCTCGGCGGCCGGGTCCACCTGCTGCTCTATGACAGCGGGAACCGGATCGATGCCGCGGCGGCCGCGCCGGATTCGGTGCGCGTGGCGCCTCTGCGTAACAGCTTCCGCTGGCACAGCCGGTCCATGGGCGCCGGCTGGACCGGTGCCGCGGGAAGCGCGGAGATCCGAATCCAGGCCTGGGGTGCCTGGGGCGAGGCCGACGCGATGTGGGCTCCGGACAGCGCGTCGGTGATCGTACTGGCGGCCGAGCGGCGGGATCTGGGGCTCCTCGGCGTAGTCGAGCGGCGCGCGGGATCAGCGATCAGCGCTGGGGGTCTCCGGATCCAGGCGAGCCGGACCAGTTATCGCGTCGAGCCCGTGACCGGTGCGAGCTCCGGCCTCGCGCTGCGCGCCGAGACGCCGACGGGGACGGTGTTTCTCCAGCACCAGCGCGCGCTCGGACGCCGACTCACCGGCAATCTCGCCCTCTCCGCCACCGCGGCCGCTGGCGGGGTCCGCCTCAACCCGCAGACCGCGCTCCGCTGGCGTCCGTCAGCCGCCCTGCTGCTGACTGCGACCTACGCGCGAGCGCATCAGTTCTCCCAGTCTCTTCGGAACTCGGAGTCGGTGGTCGGCAACGTCTTCCCCGCCGACCTCTACATCGGTGCCGGTGCTCCCGGCGTTCCGGTTGCCCGCAGCGACCGAGGCGTGCTCGCGCTCGACTACCGGCCGCGCGCCGGAATCCGGCTGGGCGTGCAGGCGTATCTGAGCGAGTATGCCGGACTCGTGCTGGTGGCGCCGCGAACGGCGGAACCGTTCGCCACCTCCGGCTTCGCCACCGGCTCAGGTATCGCGCGGGGATTCTCGATCGATGCGGTGCAGGCCGGAACCCGCTACGGGCTGCTCGCGAGCTATGGCTGGCAGCGGATTCGCCTGGAGCACGCCGACTCGAGCTACACGCCGGAGTACGGGACCAGTCACCTCTTCGAGCTGGGGGCGGTCATCTTCCCGTCGGCGACCTCATCGATTCGGCTGGCCGCCACGGGTGCCATCGGGCGTTCGGCAACCGGCATCGCCGGAGCGTTCGAATGGGAGTCCTGCAACCTGCTCGACCGTGGATGTGAGTTCGGTGGCAGTCCCCGAAGCACGGGTGCGCTGGGCCACAGCCGTCTTCCGGCCTATGTCCGACTCGACCTGAGTGTTCGCAAGCACTGGCATGTGAACCTGGGGGGCCGGGACGTGATGCTGGCTGTCTTTGGCGCCGTCAGCAACCTGCTGGGCCGCACCAACGTGCTGGCGTTCGCGACCGATCCGGCCACTGGCCAAAGCGCGCCGGTCGAGATGCGGCCGTTCGGACCGCTCGTGGCCGGCCTCGACTGGCGATTCTGACCCGCGACGCCCACGCTGTCACAACCCGAGCGGATCACCGGCTCCATCTCCAGATGACACTCCCCTTTCCGGAGCGCTTCGTGGCGTTGTTCGAGGCGGAGTTCCCCCGATTGTTCCGGTACCTGGACCGGGTGTCGGGTGAGCCGGAGCTTGCCGCCGACCTGGCGCAGGAGGCGTTCGTCCGGCTGCACCGCCGGGGGGCGATGCCGGACCGGCCGGAGCTCTGGCTGATCACCGTGGCCCTGAACCTCTTCCGAAACGTGAGGTCCACCGGTGCGCGCCGCCGCCGGCTGCTCACGGCGGCGCGTGCCGAGTCGGTCCTGGCGGACCCGCCGCCGACGCCGGCGCAGGCCGCGGATGCCGGTGAGTCGAGCGAGCGCGTGCGGCTCGCGATCGACCAGCTGCCCGAGCGGGAGCGACGGATGCTGCTGCTCCACGCGGAGGGCTACCGGTACCGGGACATCGCGGCGGCGCTGGAGCTGAACGAGTCCAGCATCGGAACGCTCCTGGCCCGGGCCAAGCGGCAGTTCCGCGAAGCGTATGGGAGCGAATCCGATGCACCTTGACGAGGAACAGGTTCAGCGGCTGCTGCACGGGGAGACGTCGCCGACGGACGGAACTCTGGCGCGCGATCATCTCGCGGGGTGTGAGGAGTGCCGGTCCAGAGTCGCCCTGGCTGAGCGGGAGGAGGCCTGGGTCCTCGAGCGGCTGCGCCAAATGGACCACACGCTGCCGCCGGTGACGGTCGAGTCGGTCGCGGCGCGGGGCCGGCGCCGACGCGCGGGATGGGAGCGACTGGCAGCGGCCGTATTCCTGACGCTCACCGCGATCGGGGTCGCCTACGCGGCGCCCGGCTCGCCCTTCCGCGGCGTGCTGCAGCACATCGTGGCGTGGCTCGGAGGGTCCACCAGGCAGCCGGGGTCTGGGGTTCCGCGGCCGGGGACGGGAGGAGCGCAGGCAGGCATCGCGGTGGCGCCGGGGGAACGGCTCACCATCGGGTTCGCCTTCGAGCGATCCGGCGGGTGGGCCACGGTCTCCCTGACCGATGGGGCCGACGTCGTGGTCCGCGCGCAGGGCGGCACGACGGTCTTCACCTCCGAGGTGGATCGCCTGGCGGTCGTGCATCGAGGGCCGCCCGGCCAATTCGAGATCCTGATTCCGCGCGCTGCTCCGTCTGTCGAGATCCGAGTGGGCGATCGCCGGGTGCTGCTGGTGACGGCGTCCGGCGTGGAGACCCGATATCCGGCAGATAGCAAAGGCCGCTACCTCGTGCCGCTCGACCAGCCGACACCGTAAGCCGCCCGGCAGCGTCCGCCTTGAGCTGTCACAAGACGGATGCTCTGTGGGTTCCACTAGACAGAAGGCACCCACCGTACGTCTCTGGGACGAAGGAGCCCCGATCATGCGTCGCCAATCAGTTCCATCGCTCGTGGCCGCCCTGACCGCTGCTCTCATACTCGCCTGTGACCGGAACGAGCCGACCCAACCGGCCGATCTCCCTGCCGACACCCCAGCACCCGACCTCCAGCCCGCGGCATCGAAGTCCCAATTCGATCCCGCCGATTTCGTGGATGTGGTCGACAACAAGTACCTGCCCTGGCTGCCGGGTACCCGCTTCGTGTATGTCGGCGAAGAGGACGGTGAGCCCGAGCGGGACGTCACCGTGGTCACCCACCAGCAGAAGACCATTCTCGGCGTCAACGTCACCGTCGTGCTGGATCGGGTCTATCAGAGCGGCTCCCTCACCGAGCAGACCTTTGACTGGTACGCCCAGGACAAGAAGGGCAACGTCTGGTACTTCGGGGAGGACTCGCGGGAGATCGAGGACGGTGAGGTCGTCAGCACCGAGGGCTCCTGGGAAGCCGGGAAGAACGGCGCGAAGCCCGGCATCATCATGTCCGCGCACCCCCATGTGGGCCAGAGCATGCAGCAGGAGTTCGCGCCCGGTGTCGCCGAGGACATGGCGCGGGTGCTCCATCTGGGACTCAAGGTGTCGGTGCCGTATGGCTCGTTCAACCATTGCATCGAGACCGAGGAGTTCACCCCGCTGGAGCCGGGAGTGAGAGAGGTCAAGTTCTACTGCCCGGGCATCGGGCAGGTAAAGGAGCAGGACGTGCAGGGAGGCACGGCGCATCTGGTGCTCACGCAGCTCAGCCACTGAGCGGCAGCACAACTTGCGGACGCCAGCGGGCTGCGATAGTGTGCCCAGGCTCCTCCGGATGACTCTCTCTCGGAGACCTCACATGCTACGCTCCCTTTCGCTGTCCCTCGCGGTGGCCGGGCTGACTGGCGGCGTCACCGTTGCCTGTTCCGATGCCTCCGATCCCTCTCCCGACTCGCTCGTGGCTGCTAAGAAGGCCAAGGGCGGTCCTACCCTCACGCCGCAGCAGAGCGGCACGACCAACCAGCTGGTGGCGATCAGCCCCGTCAATGCACGGGTGGCCTGGGCTGCGGGCGCCCATGGGACCTTCACCCTCACCACGGACGGCGGCAACACCTGGCGGGCCGGTGTGGTGCCGGGGGCAGAGGCCGTCGATTTCCGCGACGTCGAAGGCCTCAGTGCCCGGGCGGCCTATGTGCTATCGATCGGCAACGGCACGGATTCGCGGATCTACAAGACGGAAGACGGCGGGGGCACCTGGGACCTCCAGTTCCAGAACCAGATTCCCCTGGCTTTCTACGACTGCTTCGCCTTCTGGACGCCCAAGCGTGCGCTGGTGTTCAGCGACGCGGTCGACGGCCGCTTCCCCGTGCGCCGCACCACGGATGGCGAGACCTGGCAGGACATCGGCGACCGGCTTCCGGCCGCGCAGCCGGCCGAGGCGGGGTTCGCCTCGAGCGGGACCTGCGTCGCCGCACAGGGTGGCAAGCGGGCGTGGATCGTGACCGGTGGCGCGACCAAGTCGCGCGTCCTCGCTACCACCGATGGCGGCGATAGCTGGGCCGCGTACGATACGCCCATCGTGCAAGGGACCCCGGGATCCGGCGGTTTCAGCATTGCATTCCGCGATCCATTCCGCGGGATCGTTGCCGGCGGCGACCTGGGCGCGCCGAACGCTCTGTCCGACAACGTGGCGGTGTCGAAGGATGGTGGAAAGACCTGGACGCTGGCCGCGGGCACGCCGTTTCCCGGCGCGGTCTATGGACTGAGCTACGTCCCCGACTTCGGCCAGCGGACGGTGGTGGCTACCGGACCTGCCGGCGCCGCCTGGTCTCCCGACGAAGGCGCGTCCTGGTCCACTCTGCCCGGCGTCCACGACTTCTGGGCGGTCGCGTTCGCCGGGCACAAGGCGGGGTGGCTGGTGGGGACGGAGGGGAGGATTCTGAAGGTCAGCTTTTAGAAGGTGGGGCAAGGTGAGGCAGGGTGAGGCAGGGTGAGGCAGGGTGGGGCAAGGTGCGGCAAGGGGCCCGTCACCCTGCCCCACCTTGCCTCACCTTGCCCCACCTTCCGTCCCCCAACGTTCCCCAGCTCCGTGGTGTACCCCCGATACACAATCGAATGGAGTTGCTGGAGCGTCATATGCTGACATCACTGTTGTTGCTGGCCTCGACTGCAGGACTCGTCTCCCCGTCCGCGAAGCAGGACCCCCCGATTCGTGTCTGGTACAGCTCCGCCGGCGACTTCGCCTACGGTGACCGTGCCAAGGTGTACGCCCGCGCGGCCGAGAGCGGATATATGGTCGTGCTGCGAGCGGGCCTGAATGGACAGGTGCGGGTACTTTCGCCAGTCGATCCCGACGGAGACCAGCACGTGAGTGGCGGGAAGAAGGTAGAACTGAAGGGTCGCGGTGACCGCGAGGCGTTCGTGGCCGAAGGTACCTCCGGGCAGGGCACCGTGCTCGCGGCCTGGTCGAAGACGCCGTTTACCTTCGACCGCTACGTGAAGGACGGACGATGGGACCTGGATGCACTCTCGGCAGAAGGGCAGCGCTCGGATGACGCCGAGGCCCAGCTCATGAGTATCGTCGACGACATGCGGGCGCCCAGCGCGCATTTCGACTACGACCTCGCCGTCTACACGGTCTCGGCGCCGCACTATGTGCGCGTACTGTACCCATACCACCCCTACGGGTGGCCTGGGTGGGGAGGCTACAGCGCCTGGTGGGGATACCCCTCGCCGCTGGTCACCAGGCGGATCATAGTGGTCCAGCCGGTGCGGCGGGCAGGTGAGAGAAGGTGACAGGGTGAGGCAAGGTGGGGCAGGGTGAGGCAGGGGAAATGCCGTCGCCTCAGTCACCCTGCCCCACCTTGCCCCACCTTGCCTCACCCTGTCTCCATACCCCCCACACATCACAGTCCGCGTGTGATTGCGGAATCAGCGCCCGCAGCCCGCGTTGAATCTCGTAGGCTCGCTCCAGGTCCGACAGCAGCCCTTGATCCGAAAGCTCCCCTCCCGCGAACAGCTCGTCGTAGCCTCCGCAGTTGGTCAGCGCGCTTACATCGCCGTGAACATCGAGCAGATCGAATCCGACGAATCGAAAACCGGGCAGGAGGGTGCGCTCGAGCTCTGCGGCCGATGGGTTCTGGAGCACGGCCAGGAGGTTGAGGTCCGGTTCACCCGCGACCCGCTGGCGCAGATAAGGCAGCGAGCGGAAGTACGAGGTCTGATAGTCAGCATGGACGTTGTGCTCCCAGTCCGCCGCGGTGAGCGTCTCCGGCACGGTGGGGCAGAGGATCTCGTCGAGTGACACGACCTCGGAAAGCTGAGTGAGTCCGGACCAGGCGATGTAGCGCATCCAGCGCTCGCCCGCGCCAGGATCGAAGCGCCGCTTGGCGACGAACAAGGGTTCCGTACGGGTCTCGCTCAGCCGCCCGCCTCCTCACCCCTCAGGACCCGCTCGATCCGCCGGTCCGGCACGAACCAGAGCAGCGCCACCGCGACGTAGAGCGCCCACGCGATCCACGGACGGACGAACGCCACCACGATTCCCGCCATATACATGAGCCGCGACACCAGGCCTTTCCGGTCGGCGCCGACCGCCTTGGCCAGCTGCGACGACGGCCCGTCGATGGCGACGATCGCGCTCTGCAGCACCAGATAGGAGTACGCCGCCATCAGTAGCACGACCCCGTACACCGCCGTCGGCAGCGAGGCGAAGTGGTTCTCGCCCATCCAGCCGGTGCAGAAGGGGAACAGCGAGAGCCAGAACAGCAGCAGGAGGTTGGCCCACAGCACCCGGCCGTTTACCTGCCGGGCCGCGTGCAGCAGGTGGTGATGATTGTTCCAGTAGATGCCGACGATGACGTAGCTCAGCACGTAACTCAGGAACACCGGGACCAGGGGCCGGAGCGCGGCAGGATCGGTGCCGTGTGGCACTTTCATTTCCAGCACCATGATGGTGATGATGATGGCGATGACGCCGTCGCTGAACGCCTCGAGCCTGCCCTTGCTCATCGCTTGGCCGCCGGCTCAGGCGGGCCCGAGATCGAGCGCGCTCGCGGGCCGTCCCGCGCTCGCCGATCTGCGTTCCATCCGCTCGAGCGCTACCTCCACCGCGGCCAGGTCCTGCACGCCCAGCCCGATCAGCTTGCAGATGGTGATTTCATCGTCACCGGTCCGGCCCGGCGTGGTGCCGGCCGCCACCTCGCCGAGCTCCCCCGCAATGCCGCTCGGGTCGATGGCACCACTTCGAAGGGCCCGGGCCACGTCGCCGAATTCTGCCGAGAGGGTCCGGCTATCCACCACGATGCGATCGGCGGTGGCCAGGCAGTCGGGCGCGAGCTCGCATTTGGTCGCGTCGTCGGCGCCCACGGCGGTGACATGCATCCCGGGCTCGAGCCAGCGTCCCTCGATCAGCGGCTCGAGGCTGGCGGTGGTGGTCACCACGATGTGCGCTCCATGGCACACCTGTTGGGGGGTCTCGACGAGGTCGATCGAAAGATCCGGCCGCCGGGTGAGGACCGCCTGACGGAGACGCTCGGCCCGGGCCCGTTTCCGAGCCCAGATGCGGATGCTTCGCACGGGACGCTCCGCGGCGGCCGCGAGGGATTGGAGATACGCCTGAACCCCAGAACCCAGGACGCCCAGGACCGACGCATCGCTCCTGGCCAGGAGGCGCGCGGCGAGCGCCCCGGCGGCCGCCGTGCGAACGTCGGTGAGATGACCCTCGTCCTCCAGAACGGCCCGCAGGTCACCCGTCCGCGCGTCGAACGCGGCCACGACCCCGCCACCCGGCAGTCGGCCGCTCTCCGCGCGCGCGGTGAACCAGGTGGCGATCTTCACCGTGAAGATGGAGCGACCCGGGAGCCAGGCGGACTTCACGTGGACGTCGCCGTCGTGCCCCATCGGCGCGAACATGGCGACCGGCGCCTCACCGAGGCCGCGGCTGTAGTCGGCGAGCGCGCGGGCCACCGGGTCCGTCAGGTCCTCGAATCCAACGGCGCCGCGGATCCGGTCTGCCCCGTAGCGGACGAAACCAGCGCGGACGCTTGGAACGGGTGTGCTCACGCCGAACCTTCGCGGAGCTGATCTAGGTGTACGTCGTCCACCGATGCTTGTTTCACTGGTTCAGCCGAGTTTCTCCAGCAAGGCGAGGTAGCGTAGGTCGTGGCGCAGCGGGTCCCAGGCCGGATCGACGCGGAAGAAGCTGAGCCAACCGCTGCGCAGCGCATAGGCGCGCTCAATCAGGTCGAAGGCTCCATCCAGGTCGCCCAGCGAAGCGAGCACGTGCGACTCATAGAGGGGCGAAAGGTAGTGCTGCCCGGCGAGCTCCCGGAGCTCGCGAACAATGTCGAGCGCTCGTTCCCGCTGTCCCAATTTGGCGTACGCCGATCCGAGGTACATCAACAGAATGGGCGCTCGGCCGATCAGCTGGATGCCCTGCTCCAGGATCGCGGCCGACTGCGTGTGCATCCCCAGGAGCTGATACACCCGGCCGAGCTCCCAGTAGGTCGGCGGATGGGTGGGCTCCATTTCCAGCGTGGCCAGCAGTTTCGCCAGCGCCTCCCGATATCGACCAGCCCACACCAGGCAGCGTCCCACGGTCAGGTGGAGGCCGAGTGAGAGGGGGTCGAATGCCAACGCCGTGGTGACTATCTGGAGCCCCTCCTCGGGGCGACCCATCGCGCAAAGGAAGAGCGCGTGCCACACATGGGTCGGCGGCGATTTTCCGCCAAGGCTGAGCGCCAGATCGAACTCGCGTTCCGCTTGGGCCCAGTCCCAGTGGAAGAGCGCGGCGACGATCGCCTGGGCACCGTGCGCTTCGGCAAGGGCTGGATCGAGCTCCAGCGCCTTCGATACCGCCGCCTGGGCCTGCGGCATCGCCTCCAGGGGAGACATGACACCGAACGTGTCGAAGCCGGCCATAGCGAGGCAGTACGCCAGGTTGGCGTATGCCGCTGCATACTCTGGGTCCCGCTCAATCGCTTGCTGAAAGTGCTCGATGGCAGCGACGAATCCTTCCGCCGTGCGCTTGTTGAGGAAATAGCAGCCCTGGAGGTAAAGCGCGTACGCCTCGGGGACAGCCGTGGCGGGGCGGACCAGCAGGTCGCTCGGCGTCCCCACCACCCGGGCGGTCAGCTCGGTGACGATCGCCCGGGTGAGCTCGTCCTGCATCACGAAGACGTCATCGAGCGTCCGCTCGTACGTGTGGGACCAGAGGTGATACCCGCTTGACGCGTTGATGAGCTGCACGGACATGCGAATTCGGTTGCCGGCCTTGCGCAGGCTCCCTTCGAGCAGGGTGCGCACCTTGAGCCGCTCACCGATCTCGCGGGCGTCCACGCTCTTTCCCTTGAACATGAAGGATGAGGTTCGCGCAGTAACCCGGAGGCCGGGGATCTGGGCGAGCGCATTGATGATCTCGTCGGTCATGCCGTCGCTGAAGTACTCGTTCTCCGGATCGGAGCTCAAGCTGAGGAACGGCAGCACCGCCACGGATGCCTCAGCGGTCGTTTGGGGGCCCGGGACCAGGGTGATCCCTCCCCCCGAGCGACCCCCCGCCACGTCGGCCAGAGCAGAGGAGAAACCGGCGGCGGTGGCGAACCGGTCGGCCGGCTTCCGGGCGAGTGCACGGGCGATGGCTGCTTCGACAGCTTCGGGGACCTCCGGCTGTATGCTGCGCAGGCGCGCCGGCGTCTCCAGCAGCCGCTGCACCAGGATGGCCTGCACGCTGGACCCCGAGAACGGGGGCACTCCCGCGAGGGCCTCGAACAACACGCACCCGAGACTGTAGATGTCGCTGCGGCCATCGATGTCGGGCTCGCCCGCGGCCTGCTCGGGACTCATGTACATCGGCGTGCCCACCGCCATGCCGCCCCCGGTGAGCAGCTCGGTGCCAGCGCCCAGTGCACGGGCGATCCCGAAGTCGGCCAGGACGGCCTCGCCATTCGCGATCAGGATGTTTTCCGGCTTGATGTCCCGGTGTACCACGCCGTGCTGGTGCGCGTAGTCGAGCGCATCGGCCACCTGGCGTCCCAGGTCCAGCGCCTCGTGCAGGGCGAGCCGGTGCTCCCGCTGCAGCCAGGCCCGCAGTGATTCGCCCTCGATGTAGGGCATGACATAGTAGAGCAGCCCGTCCACCTCGCCCGAATCGTGGAGCGGCAGGATGTGTGGATGGGTGAGCCGGGCGGCGACCCGGATCTCGCGCAGAAAGCGGTCCGAACCGACGGACGGGCCAAGGTCGGGCTCGAACACCTTCAGCGCCACCTGGCGTCCGTGCTTCGGGTCCAGCGCGAGGTAGACCGTGGACATGCCACCCCGGCCAAGCTCACGCTCGATCTGATAGCGTCCGGCAAAACTCGCGCGTATAGAGTCGAGTAGGTCGATCATGTCACAGAGGATCTGGCCGTGAGCCGGGTCAAGGCATTGCAAATCCCCTGGACGATCGCCTGAGCCAACTCATCCTGCACCGCGAACGGGTCCTCGACTCGGCGCTCGAACTTCTCGGACCAGAGATGACATCCGTCCGATGCCGCCATGAGGTGCGCATTGAGTCGGATGCGGTCACCCGATTGCCGAATGCTCCCCTCCAACAACATCGCCACGCCGAGGCGACGGCCGATCTCGCAGGCGTCCGGCTGGTCTTTTCGGAATGCGTCGACCGACGTGCGCGCGGCCACTCGCAAGCCCGAGTGCTGGGCGAGGCCGCTCATGAGCTCTTCGGTGAGTCCCTCGGAGAAGAAATCGTTGCTGGTGACGGAGCTCAGGTTGGCGAACGGAAGCACGGCAATGGAGACCTCGCCCGGTCGCGCTGCCCTCGCCATCGCCGTGCGCTCCGGCCATTGACGAAGCTGATCGGCCAAGGCGAGGACCGCCGGATTGGGGGCCGCCTCGAGCTCGCGCTGAAGCAGCTCCTGATGGACGCGGGCCCACTCCAGCGCCGCGGCTCGATTGCCCGCCGCCGCCAGTGCCGACATCAAGTGGATCGTCACCCGCGAACTGAGGGGATCGTGGTCGGCGATTCGCTGCCACCACCCGGCGGCCTGGCGGGCGTCGCCCTGCGCGGCAGCCTCCGCTGCCAACGTCTCCAGGGCTTCCACGTACTCGCGAGCGAATCCGGCCCGCTCGCTCTCCACCCAATATTCGAACTCCGGCGCGCCGGTCAAGAAAAAGCCATCGAGAAAGGGACCGGCGTAGAGCGACACGGCACAGGCCAGGTTCCCGGCCTGGCGGGCCACACGGAACTCGCACGCATCGGAGCTCAGGAGTGACGGGTTCAATCGCAGATCGGCGGAGCCGACGAAAAGGTCGTCCAGGTCGAGCTCTCGTCGGAGGGCGTAGAGCACTTGGGTGAGCCGGTGCCCGGCCCGCTCCCCGTCGACGTCCGGCCAGAGATAGGCGATGATCTTGTCCCGGCTCACTCCCCGCTCCCCGGCCGGGGCGAGCAACGCGAGGAGAGCCAGGGATTTCCGTTGCGCGGCAGCGCCTCCCAGTGGCCCGGCATCGCCCTGGAGTACGACGGCTCCGAGGGTCTTGAGGTGCAGCATCGGAGATCTGGCCCCACTGAGGCTTAGCTGATGTGCATGTGGGTCAATGGTTTATACTACGTGCCGGTACGACGCGAGGCAACCCAAATCCCTCTCGTCTCGGTCCAGAAGGGCTGGGGGGGAAACCCCGGCAGCCGGCCATCTGAGGAATATCTGACTCGTATAGTGTATGCTGGGCGCGTGCCAGCAACCTGGTTCTCGCGAATCAAGGGAGCGACGCCACGTCGGTTATGTCCATCACTCGACACGAAGGAGCATCCGATGAGCCCCCATGGCCTCAAGGACAGTCCGTCGGCGGCGGACCCGGCCCGCGCCGCGCAGCCCCCGCGGCCGACCGCCGACCGACTACTTGATAGCATGGTCGCCCGGCTTGGCGAGGGCGCTCCGGTCTTCGCCAAACTCTCGTTGGCGGATCGGATTGCCCTCGCTCGCAGCATGCAGGCGGGCTATCTCGCCATTGCCGAGCGAAGCGTTCACGCGGCCTGCGCGGCCAAGGGCCTCCCGCTCGGCACGCCCGCGGAGGGTGAAGAGTGGACGAATCCGTGGTGCGTCGTGCGTCACCTGCGCCTCATCACCGAGTCGCTCCACGCGCTTCAGCGGACCGGCAACACACCGATCGGTCCGGTGAGCGAAACCGTCGACGGGCGGCTCTCCATCCGGGTTTTCCCTGCCAACGGCATTGACGGGGTGCTCTTCTCCGGAATCTCGGCGGAAGTCCACACCAACGCCGGGGTGACCGCGGAGACGATGCAACGTTCCCGCGCGAGCTTCTACAAGGCCCCTTGGCACCAGGGTCGAACCGTGCTGGTCCTCGGCCCGGGCAATCTCACGATGATCCCGGCCATGGACGTGATCAGCAAGATGTTCAACGAGGGAAAGGTCTGCCTCCTCAAGATGAGCCCGGTCAATTCCTACCATGGACCGTACTTGGAGGAGGCGTTTGCCGAGCCGATCGCGCGAGGATTCCTCGCGGTGGCGTACGGGGGCGCGGAGGGGGGCGCCTATCTTGCCAGACATCCTGGCATCGACGAAATCCATCTCACCGGATCGGCTCAGACATACGATGCGCTGGTATGGGGCCCGCCTGGTCCCGAGCGGGAGGCGCGGAAAGTACGCAATACACCAGTTCTGACCAAGCCGGTCACGGCGGAGTTGGGGAACGTTTCGCCCGTGCTCGTCATTCCGGGCCCTTACCGCGATAAGGATCTCGCGTTCCAGGCGGAAGCGATCGCCGGGGCGATGGTACACAACGCCTCATTCAACTGTAATTCTGCGAAGCTCGTCCTCTCAGCCAAGGGGTGGACCGGACGGGCACGCCTCCTCTCCGCCATCGAGCGCGTGCTGGCCGCCACCCCGACGCGCCAGGCCTACTATCCCGGAGCCGAGGAGCGGTGGCAGCGATTCACCCAGGACCGCCAGGCGGTGCGAACGATCGGCCGAGCCGGCCAAGGTCAGCTTCCGTGGACGCTGCTGTCTGGCCTCGATCCGATGGACTCGGCCGAGCCGGCGTTCTCCGGCGAGCCGCTCTGCGCGGTGCTGTCGGAGACGGCGGTCGGCAGCGACGATCCGATCGAGTACCTGGAGCGCGCCGTAGATTTTGCCAACAACCGGGTTTGGGGAACACTCGCGGCGACCGTGGTGGTGCACCCCAAGACGCTCAAGGACCCGCGCCTCGGCCAGGCCGTGGAGCAGGCCATCAGTCGGCTGCGGTACGGTTCCGTCGCGCTCAATGCGTGGACCGGACTGAGTTTCGCGTTGGGCACCCCGCCGTGGGGCGGCCATCCGAGCTCGTCTCCGGCGGATATCCAGAGTGGCAGCGGATGGGTGCATAACACCCCCATGCTCGAGGGCATAGAGAAAACCGTCTTGCGCCATCCGGTCACCATCATGCCCAAGCCGGTGACCTTTCCCAGCCATCGCACCGCGCACACCTTGCTCCGGCGGCTCACCGTATTGGAGCAGACGGCGAGCTGGGCCAAGGTTCCAGGGGTGGTGGCAGCGGCGATGCGAGCCTAGCGCGCCGGCGCGCCGTCGGCCGCCAGGGCTTCGCGAATACGCTGGCGCTGGCCCGCGGTCAGCATGTCGCGGGAGATGACGTCGCGAACCAGCCGGGCGGTGAACCCGTAACCCCGCGGGTCCGAGGTCAGCCACTGGTGCCACTCCAGCTCATCCAGCCTGGCCGTGACCTCCGCCAGCGGAAGCTGGGTGGCCCGGGCGAGCTGATCGGCCCGCACCCGGTCACCGATCGCGGCCGCCGCGGCCAGCACTCGCTGGGCGCCAGGACTCAGCCGGCGGAAGGTCACTCGGAGCGCGGCCACGACCGCCTCGGGCAGACCGCCGGGCAACGTCTGATCCAGCGTCCTGGAGGGCTCGGGCCATACGCTGGTGACGTTCCCCAGATCGAGCCCCACCGCGACCGCGCGGAGCAGCTCGACGGCCAGGAGCGGCAGGCCCGCGGAGTCCATGCTGACCCGCCGGACCACCCGGTCGAGCTCGATGCCGGTGTAGTCCGGCAGCAGGTGACGGGCGAGGGAGCGGAGCGGCTCGCGCCCCAGCGGCGACAGCGACACCGCCAATCCCCCCGCGTCCCGACCGATGCGGGCGCTGAGCTCGTCCAGCTCGGGCCGCGGCCAGCGCGGCTGGACCGCCAGCAGCAACGCCATCGGTACCGTGGCGAGATCCCGCACCAGCGCGCTCAGCGCCAGCGCCGAATCGTGGTCCAGCCAGTGCGCGTCATCGATCGCCAGCAGGAGCGGACGCTCTTCCGCCGCGGCCCGGACCACGTCCCCGAGCGCCTGTGCCAGGGAGCGAGGAGGGCCGGCACCGTGGGCCTGGGGGAAGCGCTCCTGCCATTCGGGAAGGAGCTGTGCCAGCAGGGCGATCGATCCGGCCTGCGCCCCCGCGACACCCGGCGCGTCGACCAGCGCGCCGCGGGCCAGCGCGAGCAGTGCGCCGCTCGCCTGCTCCCGGTCGGCCTCGACCGCCCGGGCCAGGCACACCGTGACGCCCTCCAGCCGGAGCCGGGAGGCAAGCTCTTCCACCAGACGGGTCTTGCCGGCACCAGTGTCGCCCCCCACCACCAGCACGGCGGGTCGCCGGTCGCGAAAGCAGGCGTTCGCGACGTCCAGGAGCGCGCGCAGCTCGGATTCGCGGCCCACCAGCGGGGCCCGCCCGCCGGCCTCGGTCGCACGGGCCGAGTCGGTCGTGGCGCCTGGCGGCCGCACGCTCCGCTCCTGCCGGATCCGGTCCGCCAGCGCCTTGGTGGCCGCCTCCGGCATCGCCCCGAGATCGGCCTTGAGTCTCGCCTGGAAGCTCTCGTAGCGCTGCAGCGCTTCGGTCCGGTCGCCGGCCAGCGCGAGACAGCGCATGGCGCTTCGGATGGCGCGCTCCGAGCGCGGGTCGAGTCCCAGCGCGCGCAGCGCGCAGCTCGCGCCGTCGCCCACTCGCCCGTTGCGCTCCAACTCGTCGGCCTGCTGAACCAGCACGTTCACCGACTGAGTCCGCCAGTGCTCCCGCTCCGCCGCAAGCCAATCCTCGAACGCCGAGGCACCCGGCAGGGTAAAGCCCTCCATGAACTCGCCGGCGATCATGCCAGTCGCCGTGGCCCAGTCTTCCTCCGAGATGGAGCGGGTCAGCTCGTCCAGATCGAGCTGCACCGTCCCCGGCAGGAGCCGGATCTGCCCGCCGCTCGACACCACTCCCTCCTCTCCGGTGAACCGCCGCAGCACCCGGATCGCCTCGTTGAGCGAATGGCGGGCGGACGCGTCGGGGCGGTCGGGCCAGAGGAGACCGATGATGTGGTCGCGGGTGCGCGCCTTCGGGACGGACCGCGCGAGATAGAGCAGCAGGCCCAGGTGCTTGCGCCAGAGCAGCTCAGGCGGTGCGGGGGCATCGTCCACCAGGACTTCGATCGGGCCCAGGGTGCGGCAGCTGATCATTGGTCGCAGCTCTTGGCGAGCGTCCGGGCCTCGCCCAGCAGCGCAGCATAGGGCGGCTCGGCGGCGGCCCACAGCTCGGCAACCCGGGGTACGAATCCGCACGCTCGGGCGGTGTCGTGACGCGCCATGGCGAGCCGGCCGCGGAACAGCCGGACCACGCCGCTGGTCACCGCGTCAACCTCGCCGGGTTGTACCTCGCTGTGCAGCCAGCCCTCGATGCCCGAATCGGAGTTCTCGTACCAGAGCAGCTCGCGGTCGGCCTTCGCGGTATCGCCCAGGGCGAGAAACCAGTGGCCGCGCTCCCAGTGCAGCACCGCCCGGGCGAAGGGATCGTCGACCACGCCGCTGGAGTCGTAGGCGAGGAGCGGCGCGGAGAGCGTAAGCGCGGAATCCAGTCGGCCCCGTGACGCCGCGCGGACCGCGGCAAGCTCGAGGGCGAGACGCGCCGCGCCCCGATGGCCAGGGGCCGCCCGATCCACCAGATCGGCCCAGCGGGCCGCGCGGCTGGTGTCGCCCGTACGGGTGGCCTCCAGAGCCAGCGCCCACGCTGGCCGGGCGCTTGGGTCTCCGGCTCGACTCAGCGCCTCCAGCCGAGCAATGCTCGTGTCCCGATCGGTCGACGCCCACAACGGCAGCCCGAGCATGGCCGGCAGGATGCGCCACTCCGCGCGCTCCAACGCGCTGTCCGGCTGTGCCAGCCAGATCACTGCACTGTCGAGATGGCCCATCGCCTCGGCGGGCCGGCCCAGGAGCATAAGGGCGAGCCCCTGAGCACGCTGGCCGCTCGCGCGCGCCGGCAAACTCTTTCCCTTCTGCGCGAGGATCCCGCCGAGAATCAGCTGGGCACGAGGAAGGTCGAATGCATTCCCCAACCGGGCGTACCGTTGCATCCCATCGAGCATCGTCGAATCGGTCCAGAGCCGCAACCAGCGGTACTTGACCCATGCGACGGCAGGCCGAAACCGCTCGTCATAGGCGAGCTGGAGAAAACGCCGCCGGCGCGCCTCCTCGGCCTCGCCCGAGAACGGGATGCGCAACCGCTCGCGCAGGCTGGAGTCCGCGTCCGCTCGCCGGCCGAGGCGCAAGTGTCCCCAGAGCAGATGATCGTAGGTCGGGGCCTGCTCCAGGTCGGCGTGCAGCATCGTCAAGCGCTTCAGCTCGGCGACGGCGCTGTCGAGCGGAACACCGACGAGGGGGCCGCGATGGAACAACTCATCGGCGTAAACGAATCGGACTGTCGGATCGGTGGGAAACGCCGCCACCACCTGGCGGTAACGCTCGAAGCGGCGATCGAGATCGGGCTCGAGCAGCGCCTCGATCAATTGCCGGTGCTGCTCCGGGAGCTCGTTCCCGCTCACATCATACAGCGCCTTGAGGTCGGCCTCGAACGGCACCCGCCGGAACCGCCGCACGATGGCGAGCCGCAGCGCGGCCTCCACGAAGGCGGGATCCCGCTGGAGGGCGCGACGGTAGTAGCCGTCGGCCTCGTCGTAGGCGTCACGCTGGAACGCGTCCTCGCCCTTGAAGTACTCGTCGTACGCACGGGTGTCGGCGCTGGTGCGCCGGCTCAACTCCCTGAATCGTGCGGCAAGCTCCGGAAACGCCCGGCCGACAATCGAGTCGGCCACCTGCTGGCTCCAGGCCGGCAGGTCGTCAGGCTGCCCAGCCACTCGCATCGGAGTCGGGTTCAGCGCCCTGCCCGAGGAGTCCCGAATGGTGAGCTCCAGCACGAGACCGCCACCGAATTCGACCAGCCGCCCGCCCGCGATGTAGGCGGCCTTGAGCTCCCGCGGTGCGCGCTCCGGCCGCTCGGCCGGAGCCACCGAGTCGGCCCAGGCGAAGGTGCGGGAGCTGGGCTGGAACCGCCAGCGGGTGAACCATTGCAGGCGGTCCCCGGTGTAGCGGGAGAGCTCGCGTCCCGTGCCGCCGATGCTATCGCTGCTGCTCCGTCCTGCGGGGAAACTCTCAAACGGCAATACCGCGAGGTCGGCCGGAACCGAAGGCGCAACCGGCTTGGCCTCGCCCGTGAGCCAGACCGTCAGCATGATTCCGACGAAGGCGCCGAGGCCTGCTATGCCCATGCGCGCGCGCAAGAGGCGGGGATGAATCAGCGCTGCCCTGAACGCCCGGGCGCTCTCCCATCGCCGCGAGGCATCGGGCTCCAGAGCTCGCCGCAAGACCCGGCGCCGGTCCATCGGGATGCCCGACCAGTTGATGCTCTCGTGTCCCGGAAGGCGAGGCACTCGGCCGGTGAGCGCCTCATACAGGACGACACCGGTTGCATAGAGGTCTGCCCGGTGGTTGACTCGTTCGCTCCCCACCCGCTGCTCGGGCGCCATGTACCGGAGCGTACCGACGACTTCACCGGGGCCTGTCAGCGTGGTGTCAGGATCGGACGATGGCTGGGCGATGCCGAAGTCGGCGAGGATGGCGCGGTCCGGGAGGAGAAAGATGTTGGACGGCTTCACGTCACGATGGACGATGCCGTACCGGTGGACGGCCTCCAGGCCGCTCAGCAGATCGGCGCCCAGCGCCACGACCTCCGCCGGATTCATCAATCCGCGCTCCAGGCGCACCGCCACAGTGTCGCCGGGGATGTAGTCCATGACGTAGTAGAAGAGTCCGTTCTTCTCGCCCACCTGATGGATCGGAACGATGTTCGGATGGCTCAGCTTGGCCAGCAGGCGCGCTTCCCGAAGAAAACGCGCCGCAGCGTGGTAGGAGGCGAGCTCGGGCTGGAGGACCTTGATCGCCACCGGGCGGTCGAGGGCGACGTCGTGACCCAGAAAGACGATGCCCATCCCGCCTCGGCCGATCTCGTGCTCGACCGTGAAGGCTGGCGCGACCGCATCCTGCAGATGTTCCAGCAGCGACGGCATCGGGGCCGGGTGAGCCTCGTGGAAGCCGTGTCGAGAGAGGAGCCGGGATGCTGCAAAGATACATCGGACTCATGGGACAGCCACCTCCACCGGGCCCCGTAGCTCGACGGCCGGCACGGTCGGAGGGCCAGATTTTGAACTCCGGCCACGGCTGCGGGTGACTGCTCGCGACGCCTACCCGATGCACCCAGGTACCCGCCACACGGTCGCGGAGATCCGCTGGGGGTGGGAACTCACGATAGCGCGAGGATGATCGCTGTTCATCGCTCACATCGGATCCGCGGGGATGATCATTTTGTGACATTCCACGTTCACATCCGAGACGCCCGAGGGTTGCTCGGCAGGCCCGAACTTCCAATATTCTCCCTCTCACTTTTTTGCGGTAGGAGACCATCATGGCTCAGAAAGCACAGGCGATTCCCAAGGGGTATCACACCGTGACACCCAGCATCGTCGTGGCCGGCGCGGCAAAGGCTATCGACTTCTACAAGAAGGCGTTGGGCGCGCAGGAACTGACGCGGTTTCCCGGGCCTGACGGGAAGATCATGCACGCCGAGATCAAGGTCGGCGACTCGATCATCATGCTGACCGACGAGATGCCCGAGCACGGCTCCAGGGGCCCCAGGCAGATCGGCGGCACGCCGGTCAGCTTCTTTGTTTATGGGGAGAACGTGGATGCGGCTTGGAAGCGCGCGGTCGATGCCGGCGCCAAGGAGATCATGCCCCTTGTCGACCAGTTCTGGGGTGACCGCACCGGCTGCCTCGAGGACCCGTTCGGACACCACTGGTGGCTGGCCCAGCACAAGGAAGATCTGACTCCCGAGGAGTTGCAGCAGAGGGGAGAGCAATTCTTCTCGCAGATGCAGACGGCGTCGTAGCAGCCAAGCGAAGCGAGAGCGTAGACGGCGCGGCGGGCCCACGGAAGTGGCCCGCCGCGTTCGTTTCGCCCCTCAGGGCACCCAGCTGTCGCTCCGCGGCTCCAGCCGGCCATTCTGCTTGAACACGGCCCCTCCCTTCATCACGAAATCGACATGCTGCAGCACCGTGATGTCCTTGAGGGGATCTCCCTTCACCGCCACCAGATCGGCCAGCTTGCCCCGCTGGAGCGAGCCCACGTCGGCGTCCCGGCCGAGCAGCGTGGCAGCGCTCAGCGTGCCTGCCTGGATCGCCTGCATGGGCGTCATGCCGTACTTCACCATGAGCGCGAACTCGCGGGCATTGGTGCCGTGCTGCATCACCCCGGCGTCGGTCCCGAGGGCGATCTTCACCCCGCCATCGAGCGCCAGCTTGAATGATTGATGGATCCGGGGGGCGATGGCGAGCGCCTTGGCGGCGATGGCCGGCGGCAGCTTCTTCGCGGTGGCCAGCGACTCGACGGTGAAGCCCGCGAGCAGGGTCGGCACCAGATAGGTGCCGTGCTGTTTCATGAGCTGCACGGCCTCCTCGTCCAACATCGATCCATGCTCGATGGAGGCGACGCCCGCGCGGACGGCCGCCTTGATCCCTTCGGTGCCATGTGCGTGGGCGGCGACCTTGCGCCGGAGCATCGCCGCGGTCTCCACGATCGCGCGCATCTCCTCTTCGGTGTACTGCTGCAACCCGACCGAGTCGGTGGGAGAGAGCACGCCGCCCGTCGCGCAGATCTTGATGACATCGGCGCCGTACTTCACCATGTACCGCACGCCGCTCCGCGCCTGATCGACCCCATCGGCCACGCCGTCCTGGAAGCCGGCCTCATGGCCGAAGGTCCCCGGATTGAAGCCGGCTGTACCGTCGCAGTGCCCGCCCCGGGCGCCCAGCGCGATGCCGGCACCAAGGATCCTGGGGCCGGGCACCCAGCCGGCGTTGATGGCGTTGCGCAGGCCCAGATCGGCGAAGCCGTCCGCCCCGACGATGCGGACCATGGTGAAGCCGGCCTCGAGCGTCTGCTGCGCGTGGGCAGCGCCCAGCAGCGTCAGCTCGCTCGGCAGCTCGGTGACGCCGGAGTGCTGCCAGTCGCCGTCGCCGATGGTCCGGCCGATCAGGTGCACGTGCGCGTCGATGAAGCCGGGAAGCACGGTCTCACCCGAGAGATCCACCACCGTGGCGCCCTTGGGGATGGCCAGGCCGGGGCCCAGGCCGGTGATCCGGTCGCCTTGCACCAGGATGACGGCGTTCCTGATCGGAGCGTTGCCGGTGCCGTCGATCAGGACACCGGCGCGAACGGCGGTGACGGGCTGCGGCTGCTGGGCGGCGAGAAGTTCGAGAGGCAAGGCGAGGAACAGCAGCAGACCGGCCGGTCTCATGGAGCGTCTCCTGGGTGAGGTTTCGCGCCGTTCGGCGTCAAGCGGCGCCATGTGAGGCCCGCCGCCAGGGCGGCAGCGGCCAGCATCAGAACCTGAGGGCGATCCCGGCCACCAGGGCGGTTCCGAGGCCCGTGGCCTTGCTCAGGAAGAATCGCACCGGGTCTACCTCGTCGCCAGGAACGGCTCCGCATACCGGCCCACCGCGTCGACGAAGGTGCGGTCGCTGTTCACCAGTAGCGCCACAATCAGATGCTCCGCCGGATAGATGAGCAGGTTGGCGGTGCCCCCGACCGAGCCGCCCGCATGGGAGATTCGCCGCCGGCCGTGATCGTCCAGGGTTACGCTCCAGCCGATACCGTATCCGGTAGCCTTGCCGTCGGAGGTGTGCTGGGTGGTCCAGAGCAGTGTGACCGTGGCGGGTTGGAGGAGGCGCCCGCCCAGGAGTCGCTCGGCGAAGAGCGCGAGATCCTCAGTGGTCGAAAGGAAACCGCCGCCGGCCCACTTGTAGCTGTTGTCGACGTAAGGCGCGTTGAGCACGGGACCCACCGAGTCCGACCGGGTGTAGAACCGGGCCCGATCCGGGATGATGCTGTCCGGGTGGTCGGCGATGGTATGGGTCATCCCGGCAGGCCCGAACACGTGGCGCGCCATGAACTCGAGAAACGGCTCCCCGGATGCCCCCTCGACGACGGCACTCAGCAGGTTCCAGCCGTAACTCGAGTAGGCATACCGGGTGCCCGGCTCGAAGAGCAGTGAGTCATTCTGAAAGATCGTGAGACCCTCCAGGACCGAGCCGTAGTGCTTCTGGTTCTCGAACTCACCGGGGGCATAGTGTCGAATCCCGGCGAGATGCCCCGCCACCTGGCGCACGGTGATGGGATAGCGCTTCATCGGAAAGCTGGGTACGTAGCGCTGCACCGGCGCGTCCCAGTCGAGCCGGCCCTGCTCGCTGAGGAGGCCGAGCGCGGTGGCGGTAAGCGGCTTGGACACGCTCCCGATGCGGAAACGGGTCAGGGTCGTGACCGGCACGTGCTGCTCCAGGTTTGCCGAGCCGAAACCTTCGCTCCACACCAGGCGGTCATTCTTCCGTATCGAGATCGATGCTCCCGGCGCGCCGAGCACCCGCATGGTGTCGAGGATGAAACGGCGCACTTGGGCGATGGTGGACTGGAATGCGGCGGGGCTCTGCGGCGCGGCGCCCTGTACCGACGAGCCGGGTGCACACCCGACCATGCCCCAGCCAACCACCAGGGCCGATAGGAACAGCCGGGCTCGGCGACAGCTCATCGGCCGGGTCGCACGAACTCCCGCGCCGTGGCCAGCTCGGGGCGATCGCCGTCGGAGCGGCTCATGAGCCTGAGCAAGTCCCGGTAAGCTGTACGGGCGGCCGATCGGTCACCCGCAAGCTGGGCCGCGCGCGCGAGACCGAACAGGCTTCGCGCCCGGCCGGGCTCACGTTGGAGGGTGGCGCGGTAGGCCGCACCGGCTTCCACGTACCGACCCGCGGCAAGGAGCATGTCGGCCTGCAGCTCTCGCGCGGGCAGCAGCTCGGCCGGCGTCACCGGGTGCTTGCCGGTGACGTCCTCCCCGTCAGCCGCCTCCCGCGCCAGAGCGAGCGCGGCGGTCGTGTCTCCCAGGCCGAAGCGAATCCAGGCGTCGGCCACGTCCCGCTTGATGGCCGCAACTCTGGCCCAGTACGGCTCGTGCTGTGCGGCGAGCGCGGTGGCGAGCGAATCGAGCGCGGAGATCTCGACGCGCGCCGTCGCCGGCCGCCCGCTTCGCGCGGCGCCGAGGGCTCGGGTAAAGCGGCGCAGCATCACCGACACTCCGCTGTCCGCTGCACCCGATGCCGGGAACTCCGCCGCGGCCCGCCAGTCACCTCGCTCCAGGAGAATCCGCGCCGCCATCGCGGTGCGATTGTAGGCGCTCACCAGATTGTCCTTCCCCGGTGCGATCACCAGGTGCTGGCCGGTGGCGACCGCGGCACGTGCGGCCGAGTCCTGGCCAAGCTGGAGATAGCCATAGACGGCGTAGTCCAGGGTGTGGAGCTCTTCGGGAGTCATGCCTGCGAGCTCCAACGTCTTGGCGTAGTTGGCGCCGGCCTCATAGGCCTTCCGGTTCGACGCGACGGTCTCCTCCCAGAGGCCCAGCCGGACGAAGATGTGCGACGGCATGTGCTGGGCATGTGGTACCGCCGGAGCGATGCGCGCATAGCGGCGGGCAGCATCCAGTCCCATGGAGGCCAGCCGGGGCGAGTCGGTCGCGTGAATCGTGTAGTGGGCGAGCCCGGGGTGGTCCGGGTACCGGGCGAAAAGCGGAGCCAGGATGGACGCGGCCTTCCGCTCCTGCGCCAGCGACGTATCGGTGCGAGGAGCCGTCGCCAGCAGCGCCAGCGCGTAGTAGATGGCGACCTCGGTCTCCCGCGGGAGCTCCCGATAGAGCCGCGCCATAGTGTCGGCATAGGCCTGCAGCCGGACGGCGTTGGACGTGCTGGAGGCGTCGCGATAGAGCGCCATGCTCGCCGCGATGAAGCCCTGCTCCCGCCTGGTCGGGGCAGGGTGCGAGGCGGCGCGCTCCGCGGCCTCAACCCCGCGGCGGAGCGCGGCACCAGCCGGACCGCCGACGAATGGATTACCCCAGGCATTGACGGCCAGACCCCAGTAGGCCATCGCGCAAGTGGAATCGGCTTGAATGACCGCGTTGAACGCCTGCTCGCCCTCCTCCCACCAGAACGAGTGGAGCACGGCCATCGCGTGCTCGAACCGGCGTTGCGCCTCGGCGGTACACGAGACAGGAAAGTGAACCTGGCCGAGCCGACCCATCCCGTGCTGGTGCGCCTCTTCTTCCTGGGCCCAGACCGCCGGCGCGAACGCGAGCGCGACGAGGGTAGTGAGCCGAATCGTGACGCGCATGCACGGCGACACAGTCACGGGGTGCATAGACTCTCCGATGCGATGGAACCTTTCGCGGCTCCCATGCGCTACCCCAATGGAACGCCCGAGGCGTGCAGCCTTCAACAGGAGGACCGTAAGATGTACCGATCGCTCTTCACGCCCAGCTCGATCCCGGAGATCCCCGATCCGGGGCCACTCCTGCTCTTCATTCAGCAGGCCCAGCTGGCGCTGGTCTACCGGCGCGAGCGATTGGATTGAGAGCGTCTTTGAGCGCCTCGATGTATGAGGCGCGGTACCGCCCGCGTCAACGGCGGGCAGCCGTACGGTCCTGACCCATCCAGACACCAGCGCGCGCGAGCAGCTTGATACCTTGACGTCTAGGTATGCGGGTGACATTATATACCTAGACATCTATGGGATTGCATTCATGCCTGTCTCCATCCCCGCCACCAAAGACCGCCTCCACGGCACGCTCGACGCCCTCATCCTCAAGACCCTGAGCTGGGGCCCCCGCCACGGTTACGCCATCACCCGCTGGCTCCGGGACAGCAGCGCCGAGGCCATCCAGGTGGAGGAGGGATCGCTCTACCCGGCGCTCTACCGCATGGAGCGGCAGGGGTGGATCGAAGCCGAGTGGGGCATCTCGGAGCTGGGCCGCAAGGCACGGGTGTACCGGCTGACGCCGAAAGGCCGACGGCAGCTCGCGGCAGAGACCGAGCGCTTCGTTCAGTTCGTCGCGGCCGTCTCCCCAATACTGCTCCCCAGCTGACACCCGGATCGACCGCGATTCGCGTGGCGGAGGGTCCATGCCGCAGATCCGAACGGTGGGCCGCCAGTTCAAGTCGCTGATCTGGCGCGACAGCATCGCGGAGCAGGTCGACGCGGAGCTGGAGTTCCATCTCGAGATGCTCACCCGCGAGCTGATGGAGACCGGCCTGAGCCGGGAGGCGGCGCGCGCGCAGGCGCTCCAGCGCTTCGGCGATCTCCCCGCACTCACCGCCACCTGTCGGACGATCGGCCTCCAGCACGAGCGGGAGCTGCGTCGCACCGAGTACCTCGACGAGCTGCGGCAGGATGGCGCCCACGCGGTGCGCCAGCTCCGGAAGTCTCCCGCCTTCGCCCTCATTGCCATTCTCACGCTGGCGCTCGCGATCGGAGCCAACACCGCGATCTTCAGCGTGGTGAGCGCCGTGCTGCTCCGGCCGCTGCCCTATCCGGATGCCGATCGTCTCGCGGTTGTCTGGGCCGCGAGTGCCGGCGAAAAGCAGCTCCTGGTCTCCATTCCGGACGTGAAGGAGTGGCGCGCCCGGAATCACAGCTTCGAGGATATCGGAATCGTCCGGTCGCAGAGCGTCAACCTCACGGGTGGCGAGGCGCCCGACCGCCTGCTGGGCAGCTTCGTCACCGCCCCCACGCTTCGGCTGCTGGGTGCCCGGGCGTCGCTCGGGCGACTGTTCACCGAGGAGGAGACCACCGAGGGGACCGGACAGCAGGTAGCCGTGCTCTCTCAGCAGGCCTGGAAGACTCGGTTCGGCAGCGACCCACGCATACTGGGGCGCATCCTGTTGTTGAATGGCCGCCCTCACGTGGTGATCGGGGTGACCGATCCCGAGTTTCGCGACCTGTTCGATCAGCCGGACGTCTGGCTCCCGATCACCTCCGCGCCCAACCCTAACTGGTTCACCCGGGACAACCCTTCCGTCTGGGCCGTCGGCCGGCTCAAGCCGGGCGTGACGCTGGCCCAGGCGCAGGGCGATCTCTCCGCCATCAGCCGCCGGCTGGCCCAAGAGTATCCTGCCAGCAATGCCGGGTCTGACGCGTCGGTGTTCTCCCTCCGGGACAACCTCGTCGGGCAGGTCCGGCCGGCCCTGCTCATCCTGCTCGGGTTCGTCGGGGTGGTGCTGCTCATCGCCTGCGCCAACGTGGCCAACCTGCAGCTTGCACGAGCCGCCTCGCGCCGGACCGAGATTTCGCTCCGAGCGGCCTTGGGTGCTGGCCGCGCGCGGCTGGTCCGGCAACTCCTCACCGAGAGCCTGGTCCTCTCCCTCATCGGTGGCGGTGCCGGACTGGTCCTGGCCTACTGGATGATCCGAGGGCTGCTGGCCGCCGTGCCGGAGGGGCTGCCCGTGTTCGGCGAGGTCGGGCTCGATCGCGGCGTGCTGCTCTTCTCGGCGGCGATCACCATCGCCACCGGCCTGCTCTTCGGGGCGGTGCCGGCCATGCACGCCGCGCGTGCCGACCTCAACGATTCACTGAGATCCCGAGCCGGTGACGGCTCGCTCGGTGGCAGGGGCGACATCCGCCACGCCTTCGTGGCGCTTCAGCTGGCGCTCAGCATCGTGCTTCTGGTGGGCGCGGGACTCCTCACCCGCAGTCTGCTGGCGCTGCAGCGGGTGAATCTCGGATTCGATCCGGACCACATCCTCACGGCGGAGTTCCGGCTGCCCGCGATCAAGTATGACACGCCCGAGCAGATCGACGCGTTCATGACCCAGGCGCTCGGCGCCATCCGGGCCGTGCCCGGCATCCGCTCGGCAGCGCTGCTCGGCGCGGTCCCGCTGAGCGGCAACTGGGCCAGCACCGGATACCTGGCGGCGGGGCAGCCGGCGCCCGGCCCCGGCCTCCAGCCCACGGCGCGGGTCAATGGCGTCACCGACGGGTACTTCCGAACGATGAAGATCCCACTGCTCCAAGGGCGCGAATTCCTGGCCACCGATCGAGCCGACTCGCCACCGGTCGCGATTGTCAATCAGGAGCTGGCTCGCCGGGCATGGCCCGGGCAATCCGCGCTGGGCCAGCGGCTCAAGATCTATGGGTCGCCGGATGTCTGGGCCACGGTCGTCGGTGTAGTAGGCAACGTGAAGCAGCTCACGCTGGGCGAGCCGGACGGAGCGCAGCTCTACCAGCCCAAACCCCAGGTCTCGGGCATCTTCGCCAGCGTCGCGGCGCGCACCGACGGCGACCCGATGGCGCTCGCCGGCGGGCTGCGTGCGGCCATCTGGTCGGTGGACCGGGATCAGCCGGTGTGGAAGATTCGCTCGCTGCGATCGCTGGTCGAGCGGGATCTGGCCCCGCAGAGATTCACCATGCTGCTGGCCGGCTCCTTTGCCCTGCTGGCCGTGGTGCTCGCGGCGGTCGGAGTCTACGGCGTCATGTCTTACGCGGTGGCGCAGCGCACCCGGGAGATCGGCATCCGCATGGCGCTCGGCGCGGCTCGCGGCCGGGTGCTGGCGATGGTGCTGGGACGTGGAGCGCGGATCACCGCGTGGGCCGCCCTGCTCGGGCTGCTCCTTTCGGCCGGGGCGGCACGGCTCATTCGAAGCCAGCTCTTCGGGGTAAACCCCAACGACCTGCTGACGTTCGTCACGGTGCCGGTGGGTCTGGCCGCGGTGGCATTGCTTGCGTGTTATCTGCCGGCCAGGCGAGCCGCTGGGGTAGATCCGGTCACGGCGCTGCGCAGCGAGTGAGCGAGCGCGCGACCCGATAGGTGGATGCCTTCGCCCCCGCGCGGGCGCCTAGGCTTCCACCTGCTCCAGGGCGTGAAGCATATCGGTGGCGCTCCCCCAGCGGTTCTCCGGTCGGCGCTCGAGCGCCTTCGCAATGATGTGGGCGAGCGCGGCGGGGATCTCGGGATTCAGGTCGATCGGGTCCGGCGCCGCGTCGTTCATGTGTCGGGCCAGGAGCGCCATCGGGGTCGGCGCCTCGAACACGTGCCGGCCCGTGACGCACTCGAACAGCACCGCGCCGGTGGCGTAGAGGTCGCTCCGATGGTCCACCGGTTCGCCGAACAGTTGCTCCGGCGCCATGTACTGCGGCGTTCCCACCACCACCCCAGCCGCCGTGAGCGTCTCCGAGCCGCCCGACCGCCGCTCGGTCAGCCGAGCGATGCCGAAGTCCATCACCTTGAGGAACCCGGTCGGATCCACCAGCAGGTTCTGCGGCTTGATGTCGCGGTGGACGATCCCCTCCTCGTGCGCCACCTCCAGGGCCCGGCAGACCTGCTTCCCGATGGTGAGCGCCGCCGGGACCGCCAGCCGGCCGGCCTCCCGGATCAGCGTGGCCACGGTGGTCCCGCGCACGAACTCCATGGTGATGTAGTAGACCCCGTCCAACTCGCCGATATCGAAGGTCCGCACCACGTTCCGGTGGGTGATCCGGCGCGCCAGCCGGAGCTCCTGCTTGAACCGCTCGAGCATGGTGGGGTCGAACTGGTCCAGCTCCGGGCGGAGCGCCTTGATGGCCACGGTCTCGCCGACCTCGCGGTCGAACGCGCGATACACCACTCCCATCCCCCCGGCGCCGATCGCTTCCTGAATGTCGTAGCGCCCGGCGAACCGGGCCCCGACCACCAGCCTCCCTTCGCCCCGGCCGAAGGTCCGCGGGCCGTCCTCGATCTGGTGCGTTCCGGTGCGGAGATAGGTGACCAGCCGGTCCTTCTCCCGCAGCTCCTCCACCATCCGGCGAAAGGCGGTGGCGAGCTCGCCGATCTCGTCCCGGCTGGTAACCTCGATGCGGCCGGTGTACTGCCCCTCGCTCACTCTTCGGGTCACTTCGACCAGACGATTCACCGGGCGGGTGATCTGCCGCGCCATCAGCACCGACACGCCGAGCGCGAGCACCAGACCCACCACGAACGCCCAGCCGATCGTGCGGCTGAGCTGATGGTACGCCGCGAGATCCGCGTCCCGCGAGTGCAGACCGACGTATCCGCCGATCGGCACTCCGTCCGCCGTGGCGAGCAGCCCGGTGGCTCCCTCGTATCGGGTGCCCCGGGTGGTGAGCCGAAAGCGGGTGACGGACTCGCGCGCGGCGCTGTCGGCCGGGATCGCGCGGACGGCGGCCTGGACCTGGTCCAGGGGGAGCGTCGACAGGATCACCTGCGGCACGCCGAGCGTGTCGCGGGCGAAGAAGACGATCTCGGAGTTGGTGTGACGGCGGAGCTGCCGGGCAAAGGCGCTGTCGATCCGAAGCGCCGCGACGACCACCCCGAAGGGGCGGGCGCTCCCCGGATCGACTACCGGCACGCCGACCGCCTGGTAGAGCTCGTCGCCCGCCTGGCCCGGCTCGATCCAGACGCCCTCGGTGGTCTGCCCCTCGAGCGCCCGGCCGATCAGCGCCCCCCGAGAGAAGTCTTCGTCGAACGCGCTCCGGTTGGCGGTCCATGCCTGGAGCACGCCGGCGCCGTCGGTGATGAGCACCCAGTCGGCGCCGGTCTGGGCCCGGAGCTCATCGGCCTGGTCGAGCAGGTTGGCCCGGGTGCCGGCGCGGAGCGATTCGCCGATGCGGGACACGTAGGCTGGCACCTGCGCCAGCGCGGCGGCCAGCCGCCGCAGGGTTTGGCTGCGGCCGGCGAGAGCATCGCCGATGGCCGATTGGGTGGCCTGGAGGGCGCGAGTGGAGGCGGCGTCGGCAGCGCTGTCGGCCTGGCGCTTGGTCACCAGCAGAGCCGCGCCGAGCACGGCGACCACCACCAGCGCCGTGCCGAGGAAGATCTTCTGTCCCAGGCGCGAGGGCATGCGGGCGGTCAGTAGCGCCGTCCTCGCTGCGGGTACGGCTGGCCGAACTTGTTGAGGTGAGGCTTGAAGTGGTACCCGCGCGCATCCAGCTCCAGGGCGAGGTTCTGGAGACCGGCGGGGGGAACCGTGAGCTGCCGGATGACCTCGGGCGCCCGCTCATGCCAGGCGTGGAGCTGGTAGCTGCCTGGCGGCACCGCCGGCAGCGAGAAGGTCCCGTCGCTGGCGGGCTGGGCGAAATAGGAATTGTCCCGCACCACCACGATCGCGCTCATCTGCGCGTGGACGTTGCAGTAGACCCGCATGATTCCCGGCCGGGTGAACTTGACCGACCGCGCTTCGCCCCTGCCATAGAGACCCAGGTCGAACGGATTCTCCTCGGAGAGCGAGAAGACGTTATGGTTGAACGGATCGTGATTGGGAAAGGAGATGGTGGAGCCGACCGGCACCACCAGCAGATGCGGCGAGAACGCCTTGTCCGCCGTCCCGATCTCGGCGCGCACCGGCACCACCGCCTCCGCCGCGGGAGTGGCGAGCCAGATCACCGCCTGGCCCACGTCGCCCGGATGATCGCCCTTGTCCAGCATGGTGACGCGCCCACCCACCACCACCGCGACCGGCAGCGCCATCGCGGCGGCCAGCAGGACTCGGCGGAACCTGTCGCCGCGCTGTACTTTACCTCGCATGGTCAAAGACTACCGATCGCCGCGGAGCGCGTCAACGCGCCGGGCTGTTCTGGTCGCGCTGCCCCTGCTGGCGGCACCGCTCCGAGCCCAGCAGCCCGACATCGAGGCGCACCTGCACGGCCTGGTGCTGATGAACGCGTTCTATACCAGCAACGCGGTCAACAACAGCGACGTCCCCCAATTTGTGATCCCGGCGGCCGCCAGCTCTCGCACCAGTGCCACCAGCGCCGCGGTGCGGCAGTCGCGGGTCACCCTGACGGCGCTGGTGCCTGAGTTCGGCCGGGGGGCACTGAGCGGCATCCTGGACCTCGATTTCTTCGGCGGACAGCAGCCGTCGAGCGGGGGACGCACCTTCCCGCTGCTCCGGATCCGGCGCGCGTTCGCGGAGCTCACCTGGCGGCGGGCGGCGCTGCTGATCGGCCAGGAGTCGCCGCCGATCGCCGCGGTGAGCCCCTCCTCGCTCGCCAGCATTGGCTTCCCCGATTTCGCGGGTGCGGGAAATCTGTGGCTCTGGATTCCGCAGATTCGGCTGAGCGGGGACCTGGCGCCGGCAGGCGGGGTGCGGGTCGGCGCCGAGGTCGCGGTGCTTGCGCCGACCTCGGGCGAGGCGCAGGGTCCATTTTTCACCCAACCCGATATCGCTGAGCGGAGCGGGCGTCCCTATTTCCAGGGCAGACTCCGGGCCCGCTGGGGCGCCGAAGACCAGCAGGGCGAGCTGAGCGTGGGCGGACATTATGGCTGGCTGGTGGATTCCTCGGGCGGCCGGGTGCCGAGCCGGGCGCTGGTCGCAAGCGTGTGGACTCCGCTCACGACTTGGGCCGAGCTCCGCGCGGAGGCGTTCGTCGGGCAGGCGCTGGCGGGACTCGGCGGAGGTGGGATCGGGCAGAGCATGGTGCTCGATGGAGTGCCGGTGCACACCAGCGGCGGATGGGCGCAGCTCAACCTTCGCCCGACCCCCGCGTGGGAAGTCGGCGGCGGTGGCGGGATCGATGATCCGGACGACGACGATCTTGCCCTGGGCTCCCGCCGGCGGAACGTCGGCGTCGAAGGGCATGTGCACTGGCGGCACGCGCCCGCGGTGATCGGGCTGGAGGTGCGGGGGCTGTGGACTCGCTACGCACCGGCGGTCGGAAGACTGAGCGCGGCGCACGTCAATTTGGCGGCCGGGTTCGAGTTCTGAGCACCGGCGCTCCGCCCGCTCTTGCGTGCCGCCGATCGAACCGGTATGATCTCCGCCGTCGACAACAGTTCTACGCGAGCAGCGATACTCGGAAGCCGGTGTGAATCCGGCGCGGCCCCGCCACTGTAACGGGCAGCAGTCCACCTCGCTTGAGACGCCACTGGGAAACCGGGAAGGCGAGCGAGGGCCCGAAGCCAGGAGACCTCGCCCTCGCGCCACCTCACTGACCCTCGGGGGAGGGAAACGGTGGCGACTCCGGCCTCCACGCCTGTGTCCGCCCATCTTCGGTTCCCCGGGGATGGGCGGATGCATTGACGGCCCGTCTCCGGCTCGCGGCACTCTGTGCCGCGGGGCTCGTCGCGTGCCACCAGCCCGGCCGCCGGCCGGACCTTGAGGCCGCGGTGGTTGCCGCCTCGGCTAGCGCCTCGGCTACCGACGAGGCGGCCACCTCGGTCGCCGATGACGCGGGGAACACGCTCCGCATCGACCGGCCGCCGCGTCGGATCGTCTCGCTCAATCCCACCACTACCGAGCTCCTCTTCGCCTTGGGCGCCGGCGACCGCCTGGTCGGCCGCACCGACGCGTGCGACTACCCCGTGGCCGCTCTGCGGGTGGCGAGCGTCGGGGCCTGGCTCCCGCCCAACGTCGAAGCCGTAGCCGCGCGGTCACCCGACCTGGTCCTGCTGTACGACGGCCCGACCAACGCCGGCGCCCGCGCCCGGCTCAGGTCGATGGGTATCCCGGTGCTGGCCCTTCGCACCGACCACCTCGCCGACGTGCCCAGACTGGCCCGGCTGCTGGGGCGCGTGGTGGGCGCAGACCACGCGGCGGACTCGCTGGCGCGAACGTTCGAGGCGGCACTCGGCCGCCTGCGCCGGTCGGCCGAGCCTGCACTGGCTCCCGGGGTGCTGCTCCTCGCCTGGGACCAGCCGCTCATCGTACTCGGCGCCGGCAGCTTCGTGAGCGAGCTGCTGGAGCTGGCCGGCGCACGCAACGTGTTCGACGACCTATCACTGCCTTCCGCCCCGGTCACGCTCGAATCGGTCGTGGCGCGCGGTCCGCTCGCCATCGTCACGGTGGGCGCGATGAGCGCCGGCTTCGCCTCGCGCCCTGAATGGCAGGCCCTGCGCGCGGTTCGGCGGCACCGTCTCCTCGCGCTCACCGAATCCGTCTTCAATCGGCCCAGTCCGCGGGCACCCGCCGCCGTGGCCATGCTCCGGCACCGCCTCCAGCCGGTGCTGCAGTGACCCCGCTTCAGGAGATCTCATCATGATCCGCGCTCGTCCAGCCTTCCCGATCCGGTGGTGTGCCGCCGCCGCGCTCCTCGTCGCGACCGCCCCCATCCTCGCTGCCCAGGAGCGGAGCGACACCACCGTGCTTCCCGAGATCGTCGTCACGGCGACGCGCTATCCGGTGAGCGCGGACTCGGTGGGTGTCACCGTGACGGTGCTGCGGGGCGAGGATCTCCGGGCCCAGGGCATTCGCTCGGTGGCAGACGCGCTCCGGCAGGTCCCCGGCGCGCAGGTGGTGCAGGGGGGCGGATTCGGGGCGCAGACCTCGCTGTTTCTCCGCGGAGGCGAAAGCGACTACGTGAAGGTCCTGGTGGACGGTGTCGCCGTCAACCAGCCCGGCGGCTCTTACGACTTCGCCAACCTGACCACCGACAACATCGAGCGGATCGAGGTCGTTCGGGGCCCCGGTAGCGTGCTGTACGGTTCGGACGCGATCTCCGGCGTGGTCCAGATCGTGACCCGCGATGGCCGCGGAGATACCGAGCTGAGCGCGACCGGGGAGGGCGGTACCTACGGCTCCTTCCGCTGGGAGGCCGAGGCGCTCGGCGGTGGCGAGGCACTGGGCTGGTCGGCGGCGGTATCCCGCAGGACCACCGACGGGATCTACGGCTTCAACAGCGACTATCACAACACCGTGGCGAGCGGGCGGGTCCGGGCGGCGGCCGGCGGGCGCACCGGGGCGGCGCTCTCGGCCCGCTTCGCGGACGGCGCGTTCCACTTTCCCACCGACTTCACCGGCGCGCCCACCGATCACAATCAGTTCAACACCGAGCGGACCACCACGGTCTCGCTGGACGTCACTCACCGGTTCTCCAGCGCGGTGGAAGGACAGCTCCTGGTGGGTCGGCACGCGGCGAACAACGAGTTCGTGAACCCGCCTGACTCCGCCACCGACTTCAACGGCTTCAGCGACTCGCGCATCGACACCCGGCGCTGGACCGCCGAGGCGCGCGGCCAGCTGCGGCTACCGGCAGACATCCGCGGCCTGGCCGGAGTGAGTCTGGACCACGAGCGCCAGGCCAACCTTCAGCGCTCGGCTGCCGAGGACCCGCTCACGCGGGTCGACCCCTCACCGGAGCGGACCAACTGGGGGTTCTTCCTGCAGGGCTCCGCGATGCCGGTGGCCCGCCTTCAGCTCACGGCCGGCGGACGGCTGGACCAGAACGAGCGTTTCGGGAGCTTCTGGACCTATCGGACCAGCGCGCTCGCGTTCGTCACTCCGTCTACCCGGATCCGGGCGTCGGTGGGAACGGGCTTCAAGGAGCCCTCGTTCTTCGACAACTTCGCCACCGGCTTCGCGACGGGCAATCCGGACCTTCGCCCTGAGCGGACGTTCAGCGTGGAGGGCGGCGTGACCCAGGACGTACCGGGCACCGGCGTCAGTGTCTCCGCTACCGGCTTCGCCCAGCGGTTCCGAGACTTGATCCAGTTCACCTTCGCGCCGCCCTCGCCGGGCGCGCCGAACTTCTTCAACGTCGCGGCCGCCAGGGTGGCGGGCGTGGAGATCGGGGTGAAGCTCCGTCCGACCGCCGGCGTGGAGGCGGACGCCGCCTACACCCACCTGCACACCGAAGTGACCGACGCGGGCTTCGATTCGGGGGAAGACGCGACGTTCGTGAACGGCCAGCGCCTGCTCCGCCGCCCCGACGACATGCTCACCTTCGGACTGCAGTCCACGGTGGCCCGGCGTGGCCGAGTCGGGGCGGTGCTGACGGTGGTCGGCAGCCGGGAGGACGTGCGGTTCGCCTCCTTCCCCGACCCCTCGAAGCGCCTGACGCTTCCGAGCTACGCCACCCTCGATCTCAGCGGCAGCGTGGCCGTGCTGCTTCCGGGCGGCGGCGTGCCCGGCCTGGACCTGACCACGAGGGTCGAGAACCTGTTCGACAAGTCGTACGAGCAGGCGGCCAACTTCCGCTCGCCCGGGCGGACGATTCTCGTGGGCGTCACGACCCATGTCCGCTGAGCCGGTGCGCGTCGCGCTGAGCTGGAGCGGCGGGAAGGATGCCGCCTGGGCGCTGCATCGACTTCGAAAGATGCCGGCGGTGGAGGTGGTCGCGCTGGTGACCACCGTGGTCTCCGCCTTCGACCGGATCGCGATGCACGGTGTCAGGGCCGAGCTGCTCCGCGCTCAGGCGGCCGCCGCGGGGATCGAGCTGGTGGAGGTGCCGCTCTCCTGGCCGAGCACCAACGCCGAGTACGAGCAGCGGGTGGGTGCGGCGCTGGCGAGTCTCCGGACCCGGCTCGGCGTGACGCATGTGGCCTTCGGCGATCTCTTTCTGGCGGACGTGCGAGCGTACCGCGAGCGGATGCTCGAGGGCACGGGGCTCACCCCGCTCTTTCCGCTCTGGCTGGAGCCGACCGGCCCTCTCATGCAGACGATGTTGCGCGAGGGAGTCGAGGCTCGGATCGTGTGCCTCGACCCGCAACGGGTAGACCGGGAGCTCGCAGGCCAGGCGCTGGATGCCGGGCTGCTGGCCGGGCTTCCCGCCGCGGTCGATCCCTGCGGCGAGCGGGGCGAGTTCCACACCTTCGTCACCGCCGGGCCGATGCTCCGCCGGCGGCTGCCGGTGATGGCCGGCGAGATCGTGGACCGGGAAGGCTTCGTCTATGCTGATCTCCTCCCGATCTGAGCTGCGCCAGCGTCGACGGATCGCATCCCTGCTGCCGGGCGCCACCGAGATCGTGCTTGCGCTTGGGCTGGAGGACGCGCTGGTCGCCGTCAGCCACTCCTGCGATTTCCCCGGGCGCGTCTCTCGTCTGCCGCGGGTCACCCGGACCCGCATCCCGGTCGACGCGCCGAGTCGCGAGATCGATCGCGTGGTCCGCTCGGCGCTCGCCAGGGGCGAATCCCTGTATCAGGTGGATGCTGAACGGCTCGACGAGCTGGCACCCGACCTCATCGTCACGCAGGGTCTCTGCGAGGTGTGCGCCGTCGGCCCGGCAGAGGTGCAGCGCGCACTCCCATCGCTCCAGTCCTCACCCGAGGTGCTGGTGCTCGACCCCCACACACTGGAGGAGACGTTCGGCGCCATCGTTCGCGTGGGAGCGGCAGCCTGCGTCCGCGACCGCGCCGAGCGGGTCGCCGCCAGCCTCCGTCGCCGGGTGGATGCGATCCGCGCGCGCCATCCGGCAGGAGCACCGCGCCCTCGGGTGGCGTTTCTGGAATGGATCGATCCACCCATCTCGGGCGGCCACTGGAATCCGGAGCTGGTGGCGCTGGCCGGCGGAGAGGACGGCCTCGGCCGGCCCGGAATGCCGAGCCGAACAATTTCCTGGGACGAGCTGCTGGCGTGGGAACCGGAGGTGCTGGTGGCGGCGTGCTGTGGCTACTCCGCCGAGCGGACCCGACGGGAGCTGGCGTGGTTCCGCGCGCAGCCTGGAGTGCCGGAGCTCCCCTGCGTCCGAAATGGGCGAGTGTACGTGGCCGACGGCGTCTCGCTCTTCAGCCGGCCCGGTCCCAGCCTGGTCGACAGCCTGGAGCGGCTGGACGAGGTTCTCTGCGGCTCAAGAGCAAACTTGCAATGACCGGGGGGGTTCGATCGGCCCGGATACAAGGAGGGACCCTCCCCCCAAATGAGGGGAGGGCATTGTATTGAACAGATGACTCTTGAAGTCGTTTAGTGCGGAGCGATAATCCTAGACGTTCTCGGCGCGGGCGGCAATAGCCCAAAGTGGCTACTGGGTGCCGCGCTCCCCCTCGTCCGCGGCGACGACATGCGGCGCGCCTTCCTTGAGCAGGTGTTCCCGCAGCATGTCCAGGCCCACCCGCTTCTTCGGCCGCACCCGGTACTCCAGCACCGTCGGTCCGCCGTCACCCGGCATCACGTTGGCGAGGGCCCAGCGCTTGGTGTCGCGCTCCAGCACTGCCTCGACCGGCGGGCGCGCCTGCACCTCTCCGTCGACATAGATCCGGAGGAGGCTGGTGCGATCCTCCGACGCGACAGGCCCGGCCCCGAGCGGAGCCTGGCCGTTGCTCGGTTCTTTTGCGGCCGGCTCCCCGATTGCGCTGGAGATCGCCGCGAGATCGGCCCCCGACGGCATGCAGAGCCGGGCGAAGGTGCGCTCGAATTCGGCGCTGAAGTTGAACTTCCAGAGGGCCAGCTCGACCGTCACGAAGAAGATCGAGAGCACGGTGGCCACCGCGAGCGCGTGGATCCCGGTGGCGAAGCCGATCCCGATCGAGCCGAAGATGTAGACCGTATCGCCCGACTCCTTGAGCGTGTTGCGGAACCGCACCGCCGCCACGATTCCCGCCAGACTGAAGGCGAGCGCCAGGCTATCGCGCACCACGACCAGGATCGCGGTCACCACGATGGGGAGCATGATGACGGTCTGGACCAGCGAGTGGTCGTACTTGAGCCGGGTGCGGGTCCGGACGTACACGAACGAGATCGGCAGCACCAGCAGCAGCGCCCCCAGCATCTGCACGGCCGCGTCCAGCCAGCGTGGCGCGCCCTTCGGATAGAGGGCCAGCTGTGACCGCACCCAGGTGAGCGCCCCGCTCATGTCCACCGGAGAAGAAGCTCCGGCCGGTGCCTCGTTGACCGGAAATACCGCCGTGAGGACCAGAAGCACCAGCCCCGCCGCGAGGTAGTACCCGATCAGGCGCATCACCGTCACCCGGCCGATGACGCGCAAGGCCGACGGCTCCGCTCGGGCGCTCTGGGCAGGCGTCGTCATGCTACCGGGAGCGTGAGCGCCGCCCGTGCCAGCGCCGCCACCAGCGCCGAGCGCTCGCGCGGGCCGTCGTAGCGCTGGCCATTGATGAAGAGCGTCGGGGTGCCGTGGACGCCGCTGGTGGACCCGCTGGCGAGATCCTCGCGCACCCGCCTCTCGTGTGTGTGCAAACGCATGTCATTCTCGAATCGCTCCAGGTCCAGGCCGATCTTCCGAGCATGCTTCCGCAGATCGCTCTCGTCCAGCGCCGTCTGGTGCTCGAACAGCCGGTCGTGCATCTCCCAGAACCGTTCCTGTCCTGCCGCCGCCTCGGCGGCCTCGGCGGCCGCGGCGGCGTGGGGATGGGAGGCTGGTAGGGGGAAGTGACGGAAGACGAACCGCAGGTTGGGTCCCAGCGCCTTCTGCACCGCCTTGAGGACCGGGTACGCTCGGCCACAATCGGGACACTCGAAGTCGCCGTATTCCACCAGCGTCACTCGTGCGTCGGCCCCGCCCAGGACGTGATCGCGCTCGCCCACCTCGCCATCGAGCGTACTCACCAGCGCCGGGCGCTGGCCATAGAGAGGTCTGCTCCGATCATGCCGGAGTATACGCCTCGTCGATAGGCCCGGCCAGAGCCGCCGCACGGAAGTCACCGATTGGAACCGGCCCGGCTTGCGCGGCGTTCACCCGCTGAGCGCAGGTGAGACTTCCTCCAGGAGGATTGCCGTGTCCCTCGATGCCGACAGCTATGCGGCCGAACGTGCGAAGTGGCGGAACTTCCCGCGGGTGCGGCCGCCCGATATCGTTGCCCCCGGTCCGGGACAGGAATCGGTCTGGGACTACCCGCGGCCGCCTCGGGTCGAGTCGGTGCTCGCGCGCGTGCGCGTGGAGCTCGGAGGGCGGGTCGTGGCGGACAGCACCCGGGCACTTCGGGTGTGTGAGACCTCGAGTCCGCCGGTGTACTACGTGCCGCCGTCCGACATCGATCTCGAGTGCGTGGCGCCGAGCCAACGCACCAGTTTCTGCGAGTGGAAGGGCGTCGCCCGGTATTGGACCGTCCAGTCGGCCGGCCGGATGGCCAAAGACGCCGGCTGGAGCTACCCGGAGCCGGACGAGGGCTACGAGGCGATCCGCGACTATCTGTCCTTCTATCCCCGCCGCGTGGACGGGTGCTACGTGGGCGAGCACCGGGTCACCCCGCAGCCCGGCTTCTACTACGGCGGCTGGGTCACGCCTGATCTGGTCGGCCCCTTCAAGGGAGTGCCGGGATCCGAGGCGTGGTGAGGCTGGCCCTGGCCCACATCTCAATCGATCCGCATCACCCCGCAATCGGCCAGCAACGGATCATCGAACCGGGCGAGATCTCCCGCCCGTTTGCCGGGCAGGAGTAGCAAGCGAGCCGCGAGCGGTTTCTGGAGCCGGTCCGCCAGCGCGGCCACGTCCAGGATGAGGCGAGCGACCGTCTCACTGGGGATGTCTCCCGGGAGCGGAATGACATCCAGCCCGGTGCCACACACGCTGGAGTAGAGCAGGAGCTCGTGAACGCCGTACCGGCCCTCAGTGGCCCGCTGTGCGAGGACCGGGTCTTCCAGGACCGGCAGCATGAGACCGGCGTAGCCACAGGTGCGGACCCGCAGCGACTTCAACGCCCCGGTGATGGCGGCACAGGCATCCAGCGTAGAGGCACTGCCGAACGGCCGGTGGGTCAGCGCCTCGATGGCCGCGCCGATGCTGCGATCCTTGGCAGGCGCGGGCGACGGATCGATCCCCAGATACCTCCGGCCCTCCCGCTGCGCAAACGCGGCGGCGGTCCGCTCCACCGGGCCAAGGGACTCCTCCAGCCGCGTCCGGAGCCGCGCGGTGGCGTCGCGCGGGTCCCGGGCCGACCGGAGCGCCGCCTCCACCAGGGAGGCCGATTCCAGTCCGATGGCCAACGAGTCCGGGCCCGCATGGTAGGCCACCGGAAAGAACGGCGTACCGGGGGGAATGTGGGCTGCCGCCGCGAAGCGGAAGTTGCCAAGGCCGCCGGGAGTCGACCGGGAGATGGCGAGCATCACTTCGGCGGCCGTCTGGATCGCGTGAGGCTGGGTACCGGTGCCGGGCGCGGCCACCGTCACCGAGAAGCTGAGCTTGGTCGTGGTCCGGGCCAGCTCCGCCGCCCAGGCGGCGAGGCCGGGGTCGGCTCGGTCGGCGAGGAGGATCGGGCCGATGGCCACCAGGACGTCCCTGTCCTGCGCCAGCCGGTCGAGCGCTCGAAGGTCGGTCAGCGCGGCGTCTCGCGCGGCCCCGGTGAGATCGGCCACCAGGGGAGGAGTGGCGACGCGCAGCGTCTCGACCTCGTAGCCTTCGTCTTCGAACAACTTCCTGCCCCGCTGCAGCACTGCGATCGCCGCCTCGACGCGGTCGAGCTCTGTGGTGGAAGTGAGGCCGACGCCGGCCGTGATGGTACGAACCCGGAAGGGCCTGGCTGGGGGCACGGTCGGCTCGGCAGGTCGGCCGGTGGGATCCACTGCGCTCACCGAGAGCGCCGTCGCGACCAACCGGCCCAGAAAGTCTCTACGCGATTGCCCACTCATCAGCACCTTTAGCGTCGGGAGTCGGTGGCGTGACGGATGCACCAGCAGGATGGAGCCCGGATACTACGCCCGATCGATGGCGTGAGCTAGAGCGAGCAGACCCAACCGATCATATTGCCGCGGTCGACACCGGCATCCGCTGAGGAGGATCCAATGTCTATCCGTTGGCTGTTCGCGGCGCTCCACCTTCTGGGCCTGGGGCTCGGCCTCGGCGCGGTCTGGGCTCGCGGGCGTGCGCTCCGCGGTGAGCTGGACCCGGCCGGGCTCCGCCGGGTCTTCTATGCCGATACCTGGTGGGGCATCGCCGCCCTGGTCTGGATCTCCACCGGCCTGGTCCGCGCCTTCGGTGGGCTGGAGAAGGGGAGTGCCTACTACCTGCACAATCACCTGTTCTGGGGGAAGATGACGCTGCTCTTGATGATCCTGATCCTGGAGATCTCGCCGATGGTCACTCTCATCCGCTGGAGGGCGCAGGTCGGGCGCGGCGAGCTGCCCGATACGAGGGCGGCGGGCCGGCTCGCGCAGACCAGTTTCCTGCAGGCGGCGCTCGTGGTGCTCATGGTGCTGGCGGCGACGGGGATGGCGAGGGGGTACGGGGCGGCAAGCTAGGCTGTTCCCGACCGGCTGATGACCCTGGCAGCCGATCGCGCACCTCGAGGACACAGCAGTCTTGCATCGCCTGGCCACCCTGGTACTATGTACAATTGTACATCACCAGGGAGCCGCCGTGGAGCTCGTCGTCGACACGTCCGTGCTGATTGCCGTGCTCACGGGAGAGACGGCGCGGGACCGCCTCATCGCCCGAACTCAGGGAGCCGAGCTGCTCGCGCCGGGCTCGGTGCACTGGGAGATCGGGACCGCGTTCTCGGCCTTGCTCAAGCGCCGCCGGCTGAAGCTGGCGGAGGTCCAGGCCGCGCTCGCCGCGTACGCCGCGATCCCGATCCGGGTGGTGGAGGTCGAGCTGGGCGCCGCGCTGGAGCTGGCGGATCGGTTCGGGCTCTACGCCTACGACGCCTATCTCATGGCCTGCGCCCGGCGTCAGCGGGCACCCCTGCTGACGCTGGATGCGCGGCTCGGGCGGGCGGCACAGGAGGCGGGCGTACAGGTGCTGGAGGTGGGATGAAGGAGTTCACCTATTCCGAGGCTCGGCAGCGGCTGGCGTCATTGCTGGAGCGCGCGCGGCGGGAAGGGGCGGTGCGGATCAGGCGCAAGGACGGGCAGGTGTTCGTGGTGCGGCCGGAGGTGTCTTCGGGCTCGCCCCTGGACGTGCCGGCCATCGGCGCGCGTCTCGGCCGGGACGAGATCCTGGATGCTATCCGCGAGGGGCGCCGCCCGCTCTGATCCGGCGGGATGCTCACGATCAGCCGCCAACTCCTAAGGGCCGCCGCCACCTACTTATAGACCAGCTCGAGCTGGGCCTGGCGGATGAAGACCAGCAGAGGATCCGGCGCCGGCGGCAGCGGCATGGTGCTGGGTGCGTAGAGTGGGCGCATCGTGGACTCCTTGCTCGGTTCATCGGTTGCGGTGGTCATCCTCCCGGCGCCACCCCCGTTTTCGATGAGCCCACGATAGCCCGACCGAATCACGCCGAAATCACCGGAATCTCACCTGGCAGCCGAGGCTGTGTGCCGCAGGACCAGGAACGGCCTCACTTCACCCCGAGCGCCTGTTTGACCGTGCCCGCCAGCCACTCCGCCTCCCGCTTGTCGCGGACCGCGCGGCCGGCGGTGAGCTTCTTCCCCGCCTTGGTCAGGACCACGATGTCGTAATAGGGCCGCGTCCCCGACTGCATGGTGATGCGGGTGGTGACGTCGTCGACGGCGGACGCCGGCAGAGTCTGGCCGCCGCCGGTCACGAGGTAGCCGCTCGCCAGGGTGAGACTGCCGTTCCCCGCCACCACGCGGGACTCCCTGAGCCAGAGCTCCAGCACGCCCACCAGCAGGAGCACGCCGAATCCCCCGAACACGATGGGGAAGACGAGCGGCGCGCGCGAATGCATCAGGGCCCACACCACGCCACCCCACAGCGCCGCGAAGAGCGTGAGACCCGAGGCGACCCCCGGATTCCGGGCGGCGGGAAAGAAGATCTCCGTTCCTCGCCTGGTTGTGCTGACCTCGATACGCGACCCGGGCGGTTGGCGGTAGGTGTCGAGCGCCACCGGTGCTCCCAGGGCGGCCTCGCTCACGGTCGGCGGCTCCTTGCTCAGCTCGGTCCGGAAGACTGGCACCTCGAAGCTCGAGGCGTAGTCGATACCCGGAACCCCGGCCGTCACCTCCAGCCGCCAGAGAATCTGGTCATCCGAGACGCTGTCATCGCAGGCCCGCGCGTCGGGAGGGAGAGCGAATCCGACCGGGATCCTGGTGCCCATCCCGCTCGCGTCCCGGGCCACCTCTCCGGCCACCCGGCGCTCTTCCTGCCAGAGGACGCTTTCGGTGGTAGACCGATTCTTGGAGCTGCCGCTGGTCACCCGCCGGATACAGCGCAGGACGACCTCGAACCCCTCGACCGGCCGCAGCGGGACGGTGGTCCGCACCGTTCCTGCCAGGCTGTGGCCGACGACCCCGGGACGGGTATCCAGCTCCAGCCGCGACACGCCGAACCGGCGGTACCGCAAGGTCGCACGGATGGCCCAGACCAGCAGAGCGATGCCGATGGCGGGGAAGAGCAGGATCAGGAGCGCGGCGGGCTTCTGTTTCCAGACCGCCGCGCGCACTGCGAGCACGACGCCGGGGAGGCTGATGAGATTCCACAAGGTCGCGAAGATCCAGGCGAACCACATGGTCCCGCGACTCGAATCGTCCACCCACCCGGCTGCCCAGTCGGGCCGCCAGAGCCAGGGGGCGGCGGGATTCCTGGCCTTGAGCGCCGCCGCCTCCCCGGCGCGGCGGCGTCCCACCCGCGTGGCCGCGAGTCCGCCGAAGCCGACGCCTCCGAATGTGAGCGCGAAGACCGCGAGCAGACCCGCCTGAGCCCAGTCGCCGGACGTCGCGGAGCGGACGCCCTGGACCGCGGCGAACACTCCCGCGGCGGCGAATGGCAGGAGAAAGAGGGCGAGGCAGCCGAAGCCCAGGTTCGTCACTCCAGGCTCGGCTCGAACGGCTCCTCTTCGCGGGGCTTGAGCTGGGGGTAGCGGGCGAGGAGCCGGGCGCAGGTGTTCCACCGCAGTATCGATTCGTCGTTCCCGGCCGGCCGGTGTGCTTCGGCCCGCTCGTACCACCTCATCGCCTCGCGCAGCCAGTGGTAGGCTTTCTCTCCCGAGCCGGGCGTGCCCAGGCGCAGGTACGCCTTGGCGCACCGCTCGCAGATGATCCCGCCGTAATAGTCCCGTTTGTAGTCGTCGCTCAGGCGGGGGAGCAGCTCGCGGGCCCGGTGCACGCCCGCGGTCGGCGCCTCGGAGAACTGGTCGGTGATGGCCAGGAGCAGACTCACCAGGGCCTGCTGGTTGGCCGGGTCCACCGTCAGCACGTCGAGGCAGATGCTTTCCGCCGACGAGGGATCGTTGATGAGCCGGTAGCGCTCGGCCTTCTGCAGCGCCGCGGCCACGCTCTCCCGCGAGATCGGCTTGGGCTCGAAGCTCACTGCGCGGGTCTCCGGCTGAACACCTTCAGCACCCGGCCCAGCGGGTCGAAGAACTGGTCGACCACCCGCTCCTTGAGCGGGATGATCGCGTTGTCGGTGATGGTGATGTGCTCGGGGCACACCGTGGTGCAGCACTTGGTGATGTTGCAGTAGCCGATACCGTGGGCCCGCCGGAGCTCCTCCACCCGGTCTTCCGCGTCCAGCGGATGCATCTCCAGCGCGGCCACGTGCACCAGGAAGCGCGGGCCGATGAAGTCGTCATGGAGCTGGTGGTCCCGCAGGACGTGGCAGACGTCCTGGCAGAGAAAGCACTCGATGCACTTGCGGAACTCCTGCACCCGGTCGGCGTCCGTCTGCGCCATGCGCCAGGTGCCGTCGGGAGCATCGGGCGGGCGGGGCTTGAACGGCTTGATCCGCCGTTTGACCGCGTAGTTCCAGGAGACGTCGGTGACCAGGTCCTTGATCGGCGGGAAGGCCCGCATCGGCTCCACGGTGACCGGCTTGTCCAGCGGGAGCTGGTTGAGCCGGGTCATGCACATGAGCGTCGGCATGCCGTTCACCTCGGCCGAGCAGGAGCCGCACTTGCCGGCCTTGCAGTTCCAGCGGACAGCGAGGTCGTTGGCCTGTTCCGCCTGGATCTGGTGAATCGCGTCGAGCACCACCATCCCGGGGGACACGCCGGTGGTGTAATCCACGA
>DATAOI010000023.1 GCA_036265815.1 Gemmatimonadales bacterium | reverse complement strand
GCACGAGGCCATGCACGGCGCTGGCGGTCCCTTTCCGCCGCGTTAGCTTCCTCCCAATTCCCCCATGCTCTCCCACGACAGCCTCCGCGCGGCCCTGGCCGGCCGCTATACCCTCGAGCGCGAGCTCGGCGCCGGCGGCATGGCGACCGTGTATCTCGCCCAGGACCTGAGACACGAGCGCAAGGTCGCCCTCAAGATCCTGCGGGAAGAGCTCTCCGCGTCGCTGGGCAAGGAGCGCTTCCTCCGCGAGATCAAGGTGGCGGCGGCCCTGCAGCACCCCCACATCCTGCCGTTGTACGACTCGGGCGCGGCCGACAACCTCCTCTATTACGTCATGCCGTACGTGGACGGCCCCTCCCTGCGCGACAAGCTGGCGAAGGAAGGCGAGCTGCCGATCGGCGAGGCGGTGCGCATCCTGCGCGACGTGGCCGACGCGCTCACCGAGGCCCATCGCCACGGGGTGGTCCACCGCGACCTCAAGCCCGAGAACGTGATGCTCCGGGGCCGGCACGCCCTGGTCATGGACTTCGGCGTCGCCAAGGCGCTGAGCGAGGCTACCGGCCGCCAGTCGCTCACCAGCGTGGGCGTCGCCCTCGGCACGCCGGCCTACATGGCGCCGGAGCAGGCGGCGGCCGACCCCCTCGTGGATCATCGGGCCGACCTCTACGCCTTCGGCGTGGTGGCCTACGAGCTGCTGGCGGGCCGGCCGCCGTTCACCGGCGCCACCCCGCAGCAGGTGCTCGCGGCCCACGTGACCGCGGCCCCCGAGCCGATCGCGACGTATCGACCCGTGGCGCCCGCACTGGCGGCGCTGGTGATGCGGTGCCTGGAGAAGCGCCCGGCGGATCGCTGGCAGACCGCCGAGGAGCTGATCCCCCAGCTCGAGGCGCTGCTGACGCCGAGCGGGGGGATCACACCGACGGCCACACGGCCGGTGGCCGCCGCGGCGCCCCGCTCGTCGCGGCGGCTCGCTCTTGGCATCGCGCTCGGCGCCCTGCTGGTCCTGCTCGGCCTGGGCACTTGGCTCGTGAGCCACCGCCGCCCCGCCGGGGCGTCTCCCTCCGGTCCCGCCGCCGTCACCTCCAGGCGCGTCGGCGTCCTCCCGTTCGCCTCGCGAAGCCGGGACACTGCCGATGCCTACCTGGGCGACGGCATGGCCACCGACCTGACCACCACCCTGGCCGGGATGAGCGGACTGCACGTCGTCTCGCGCAGCTCGGCCTTTGCCCTCAGGGGGAAGACCGCCCGTGAGGCAGGGACCGCGCTCAGCGCGGACGCGATGGTGGAGGGCACGGTCGGCAAGGTCGACGGCCGGCTCAGGGTGACGGTGTCGCTGGTGAACGTGGCCGACGAAGCTATGCTCTGGAGCCAGCGATACGATGTCACCGAAAAGGAGCTCTACCCCCTGCAGGATTCGGCCGCAGCCGCGATCGCCTCGGCGCTCGGCGTCGGTCTGGCCCGGCGGGCCGACGCGGGGCTGGCGGCGCACCGGACTGCAAACCCCGAGGCCCACGATCTCGTCCTTCGGGGTCAGTTCCTGACGGAGCAGAGCACCGAGGCCGGCCTCCACGAGGCGATCGCACTGTTTCAGCGTGCCGCGGCCCTCGATTCCACGTACGCGGAGCCGTGGAACGGAATCGCGCAGGCCTGGTTCTTCCTGGCTGACACCTACCTGGCCCCGCGGGCGGCCGTGCCTCCAATGCAGGCGGCGGTGGAAAAGGCGCTGGCGCTCGATCCGACTTCGGCCGCGGCGCACGCGCTTCACGCGTCCGTGCTCAACGTCTACCTCCGCGACTATGCTGCCGCCGATCGGGAGTACCTCCGGGCGATCGCGCTCGACAGCACCACTCCCTTCGGCGGTGACTACGGCGGGCTGCTCCACGCCCGCGGGCTGGACGATTCGGCCCTGGCCGTGATGCGCCGCGCCCGGCGGCACAACCCTTTTTCCTATGGCCCCATGAATCTGAACGTGATCCTGTTCGGCGATTTGGGAATGCTGGACAGCGCGACCGCCGTCTGCCAGGCGCTCCGGCGGCTGGCGTCCGATCCCTGCGATGAATGGCTGCTGCTCCGGCGAGGCCGTGCTGCGGAGATCATCGCGGCCCGGAAGGCGACGCCGGCTACCAAGCCGGAGGACATGATGCGCCTCGCCGAGGCACTGGCACGCGCCGGCGATGCCGTGGCCGCGCGCCGCCAACTCTCGGCCGCGCTCAGCGCCGCCGGCACCCGGTATGTCCGCGAGGACGGCGTCGCGGGTGCGTATCTCGCCTTGGGCGACACCAGTCGCGCGCTGGAGTGGCTCGACCGCGGTCTTGCCGCCCAGGCTGCGAACATGTCCCAGATCAACCGCGCCTGGCGATTTCAGCCGTTGCACGGCAACCCCGCGTTCGCCGCCATCGTGCGGAAGGCAGGGCTGCAGCTCTCGCCCTGAGCCGCCTCTGCACGGCCGTCGTTGGTCCGCCACGCGCCAGTGCTGGCGGCACGGCGCTCCCCGAGACAGATTTGAGCCATCTCTACTCCCCTCTCTCCCGACCTGCCGTCCGCACTGGCCGAGGCCCTGCGCGATCGCTACCGGCTCGAGCGCCCGCTCGGGCGGGGCGGCATGGCCACGGTGTTCCTGGCCCAGGACCTCAAGCACAAGCGGCCGGTCGCGCTCAAGCTGCTCCATCCCGAGCTGGCCCACGCGCTCGGCCCCGAGCGCTTCCAGCGTGAGATCGAGCTCGCCGCCCGGCTGCAGCACCCCCACATCCTGACGGTGCACGATTCCGGAGAAACCGCGGGGCAGCTCTGGTTCACCATGCCCTTCGTCGAGGGCGAATCTCTCCGTGAGCGGATCCGGCGCGAGAAGCAGCTCGCGGTGGACGAGGCGGTGCGGATCGCGACCGAGACCGCCCGCGCGCTGGACTACGCCCACCGCCAGGGCGTGGTGCACCGGGACATCAAGCCGGAGAACATCCTGCTCACCAAGGACGGCGACACCCTGGTGGCCGACTTCGGCATCGCCCGGGCGATGGCGGGCGCGGACGACCGGCTGACCGAGACCGGCATGGCCGTGGGCACGCCCGCCTACATGAGCCCGGAGCAAGCCACCGGCGACCATCTCGACGCCCGGACCGACATCTACGCGCTGGGCACGGTCCTCTACGAGATGCTGGTGGGCGAGCCGCCGTTCACCGGGCCCACCGCGCAGGCGATCATTGCCCGACGCTTCAGCGGCGAGGTGCCGAAGGCCCGCCAGGTGCGGCCCAGCGTGCCGGAGACCGTCGAGCGGGTCATTCAGCGCGCGCTCGCCCCGGTGCCGGCCGACCGGTTCCCCACAGCGGCCGAGTTTGCCCGGGCACTCACCGGCGCGGGCGGTACTACCATCTCGGCAGCCACTCCGGTCGAGGCCCTTGCACCGGCCGCCACGGGCACCGGGCCCAGGGCTCGACGGCGCGTGCCCGTAGCGGCAGTGACGCTCGGGCTCGGGTTCGTGATCGGCCTCGGCGTGCTCTTCGCCTGGCGCCGCAGCCACTCTGCCGACGCCGAGGGAGCCGCCGGCCCCAAGCGCCTCGCAGTGCTCCCCTTCGAGAATCTCGGCCGGCCCGACGACGAGTACTTCGCCGACGGGGTGAGCGACGCCATCCGCGGGAAGCTCGCGGCGCTGCCCGGCTTTCAGGTGGCGGCCTCCAGCAGCTCCGGCCAGTACAAGCACACGACCAAGTCGCTCCGTCAGGCCGGCCAGGAGCTGGGTGTCGACTACCTGCTGGTGGGCAAGGTGCGCTGGCAGCAAGGGCAGGGGGGCCAGAGCCGGGTCGAGGTCAGCCCCGAGCTGGTGCAGGTGGCCACCGCCTCGACCAAGTGGCAGGAGCCGTTCGATGCGGCGCTCACTGACGTCTTTCAGGTCCAGGCCGATATCGCGGGGCGGGTTGCCAAGGCGCTCGACGTGACGCTGGGGAGCGGCGAGCGCGAGAAGCTGGCGGCGAAGCCCACGCAGAACCTCGCCGCCTACGACTTCTACTTGCGGGGGAACGACTACTACAACCGCGGCTTCGGACGGGACGACTTCAGGATCGCGCGCCAGATGTATGAGCGCGCGGTCGGGCTGGATCCGAACTTCGCGCAGGCGTACGCCGGGCTGTCGGTGGTCCACTCGGCGGAGTATTGGTTCTTCTACGATCGAACGGACGAAGGCCTGGAGAAGGCGAAGGCTGCTGCGGACCAGGCGGTGCGCTTGCAGCCCGATCTCCCGGAGTCGCACCTGGCGCTGGGCTATTACTACTACTGGGGCAAACTGGATTACGACCACGCGCTGCAGGAGTTCGCCAGCGCGCTCCAACGCCGGCCGAACAACGCGGACATCATCTTCGCGGTCGCCGTCGTGAGGCGGCGGCAGGGAAAGTGGGACGAGGCGCTGGCGAGCCTCACCCGTGCGGCCGAGCTCGATCCCCGCTCCAGCATGATCCGCTTCAACCTGGGCGAGACCTATGAGCTGACCCGCGACTACGCCCGGGCCGAGCACATGGCGGACGAGGCCCTCGCCCTCACGCCCGACTGGTCGAACCCGTACGTGCTGAAGGCCACCGCCCGGCTCGGCTCGGGTGCAACCCTCGACCAGGTGAGGGAAGTCATCCGAGCCGCGTCCGAAAAGGTCGGGTTTCCAACGCTCGCCGCCGCAATGGCCTCGACCGGATCGGTCAGCAATTACGCCACCACGCCGACCTTCCTCCTGAGCGCAGACACCGCATATCGCAAGGCGTTGGAGGGCCTCGCGCTGCCGGCGTTCGCGGATTCACTGGGCTACTACGACCTGAAGGCGGCGCTCTACCGCTATGCCCGGAAGCCGGAGCTGGAGCGCAGCTACCGGGATTCAGCCCGGGCCGTGCTCGAGGCCCAAGTCCGGACCAGGCCCGAGGAGGCGTCGATCCGCGCCCGCCTCGGTCTGGTCTACGCCTATTTGGGGCGGCGGGACGACGCGGTGCGTGAAGGCGAAGCGGCGGTGAGGCAACTGCCCGAGACCCGGGAAGCCTACGGCGGCACCAACATCGCCGCCACACTCGCGTTGATCGATGCCATCAGCGGCCGACAGGACGCCGCGGTCGACCGCCTCGAGCATCTGCTGTCGGTTCCATCCGCGGTGAGCCGTCCCTGGCTACGGGCCGATCCGGTGTGGGAACCGCTTCGAGGCAATCCCCGCTTTCGGAAGTTGCTCGCCGGAGGCAGCTGAGTCCGGCGCGCTTCCCTTCCGCTCGAACAGCTCCCAGCGTCCCTCCGCGCGGGTATAGCCGGGGTTCTTGAGCGTGTACCACACGGTCCGCGGGCCGTAGAAGTCGGCCTTCCTCTTGGCGACGATGCCCTCGAGATCCAGCCGCTCGACCGCCTCGAAGAGGCCTCTGCCGTCGCCATCCACGGTCAGCACGCGGGACATGGTCTGGGTGCTTTCGGGAATGAGCTCCGCCAGCCGCCGCTTCCGGATGGTGAGCGACTGCCGGCTCAAGTCGCGCCCGTTGATCCAGAGCACGTCGAACACCGTGTAGTGCAGCCAGCCCCGGCCCGCCATCAGCGCCTGCACGTCCTGGTGCCCTTCCTCGTTGATCGCGACGACCTCTCCGTCCAGAATGACATCCCTGACCTTGAGCTCGCCCCGCACCCGCTCGCAGAGCTCGGAGAACCGGCGGAGGATGTTCCCTCGCTTGGAGCGGATGAAGCTGGTCTGGCTCTGGTACAGCACCCCGCGGAAGCCGTCGAACTTCGGCTCGTAGAGCCAGGCGGGGTCCTGCAGTGGTGGTGTGCCGGCGACGGGAACGACGGGCTCGACGGTCGGGAGGGTCCTGCTGGCAGTGTGCAGCTTCATCGTGGGGCTCCCAGGCAGCCTCGAAGGCTGCCGGCTAGCCTCTCCACGAAGAGGGGTCTCGGTATCCGCGGTCCGTACTCCGGCCGCTTGCGATAGTTTAGGGCGCGAATCGCGGCATGGCTAGATCGGGCACTGGCGCTGGGGCCGGGATCGGGGCGCCGGCTCCGGCGACGGGCGGGGCTCGCTCCGGTCACCACAGGCCGCCCCGGGGGGCACGGAGCTAGACCGGGATCACACGGCCTGACTCCCTCCGCGATCCCCGCCCGCCGCCTGCGCCCGAGCATCGGCGCCCGCGGGCACGTGCGACCCGACCATCGCGCAACGCCGTTGTGCCCACCACTGTACCAGCGCGGCACTGCCGCGCTCATGCGCACTGCGCGTGCCTGGGGGGCTGGGGAGGCTCGCGCAGGGAGTCAGGCCGTGTGATCTCCTCGTGCGACGTGCCCCCGGGGCGGCCTGTTGTGACCGGAGCGAGCCTCCCCAGCCCCCCGCCGGCGGGCTGTCGAAATGGCCCGACTTCGAGCGTCATTGTGCGGGCAGTGCACGGTGCCAGCCCCCGAACCCCTGACGGAGAGCCCACGTGAAATACGTTCTGCTGGACTACGTAAGCGAGGCCGGTTGGCCCCAGCTGCCGAGGGCCGAGCAAGAGCGCTGGTTGGGAGCCTACAAGGCCTACATGGAGGCCATGACCAAGGCGGGCGTCCTGAAAGGCAGCAATGGCCTGCAGCCCACCGCGGCGGCGACGACGGTGCGGGTCGCCGATGGCAAGGCCCAGGTGCTGGATGGCCCCTATGCCGACTCCAAGGAGCAGCTCGGCGGCTTCCATATCATCGAGGTGGACGATCTCGACGCCGCGATCGCCTGGGCCGCCCGCTCCCCGACCGCGCTGCACGGCGTCGTCGAAGTGCGGCCACTCAGGGAGGGCACTCTGCTGACCAGGGACAACTCCGATATCCTCAACCCGGCGTGAGGGCGAGAGAGATGCGCAAGCTGATCGTGTTCAACCAGGTGAGCCTGGACGGCTACTTCACTGATGCGAAGGGCGACATGAGCTGGGCCCACAAGTCGGACGAGGAGTGGAACGCGTTCGTCGAAGGCAATGCCACCTCCGGGGGCGTGCTCCTGTTCGGCAGGATCACCTATCAACAGATGGCGAGCTACTGGCCGACCCCGCTCGCCGCCCAGCAGGCCCCCGTCGTGGCCGAGCGGATGAATCATCTGCCGAAGGTCGTGTTCTCCAGGACGCTCGACAGCGCCTCGTGGACCAATACCAAGCTGATCAAGGGCGACCCGATGGCGGAGACACGAAAGATGAAGCAGGAGTCCGGGCAGGACCTGGTGATCTTCGGTAGCGGGAGCATCATTTCGCAATTCGCGGATGCAGGCCTGGTGGACGAGTATCAGATGGTGGTGAATCCCATCGTTCTCGGGAAGGGGAGGACCATGTTCGATGGCCTCAAGAAGAGACTGGCCCTGAAGCGGACGGCGACGCGGGCCTTCGGCAACGGGAACGTCCTGCTGGTCTACCAGCCGGCTTGATACGCGCCCGCCCCTGAGCGCATGACCGGCCCCGACGACGCCCGCCGCGTGGCCGAAACGGTGGCCCGGCGCAGCTACGGCAAGCTGGTCGCCTTTCTGGCGGCGCGCACGGGGGACGTGGCGGCGGCCGAAGACGCGCTGTCGGATGCCTTCGTGTCGGCGCTGGCGCAGTGGCCCCGGAAGGGCTGCCCGTCGAATCCGGAAGCGTGGCTGCTGACCGCCGCGCGGCGCAAGCTGATCGACGCCTCGCGGAGGCGGCGCACCGCCGAGACAGCGACCGGGCAGGTGCAGGCGCTCTGGGAGGAGCAAGACGCGGCGGGGAAAGCGGCCGACACCGAGGCGGTCATTCCAGACCACCGACTTGCGCTGATGTTCGCCTGCGCGCATCCGGCCATCGAGGCGGGGATCCGAGCGCCCTTGATCCTGCAGCTCGTGCTCGGGCTCAACGCGGCCACGATCGCCTCGGCATTCCTCATGTCACCCGCCGCCATGGGTCAGCGCCTGGTACGCGCCAAGACCAAGATCCGCCAGGCCGGCATTCCGCTCGCCGTCCCGGAGCGCGAGGAGCTTCCCGGCCGGCTCGGCACCGTGCTGGACGCGATCTACGCCGCCTTCGCCGAAGGGTGGACCGACCCTGGCGGGACCGACCTCGCCCGCCGCGATCTCGCCGAGGAGGCAATCCTCCTGGGCCGGCTCGTAGCGGAGCTGCTGCCTGAGGAGTCGGAGACCCTGGGCCTGCTGGCGCTCATGCTGTACGCGGAAGCCCGCCGCCGTGCGCGCCGTAGTCCGGATGGCGAGTTCGTGCCGCTGGCCGAACAGGATCCGGCGCTGTGGGACTGGCGCATGCTGGAGGAGGCGGAGGGGCTGCTGCTGCGCGCGAGTGGTGGGCGAGTCATCGGGCGCTATCAACTGGAGGCTGCGCTGCAGTCGGCGCACGTGTATCGCCGCCGCACGGGCCAAGCCAACTGGGCCGCGGTGGTGCAGCTCTACGACGTGCTCCTGGCGCTCTCCGATTCCCCGGTGGTCGCCATCAATCGCGCCCTGGCCATCGCGGAGCTGCGTGGGGCCGACACCGGCCTGGCCGCCATGCCGGAGCCGGCCGCCGATGGGCGGCTCACTCAGTATCAGCCCTACTGGGCCGCCCGTGCGGAGCTGCTGGCCAGGACCGGCGCGCCGGAAGAGGCCCGCCAGGCGTACGACGTCGCCATCGGTCTCGAGCGCGATCCTGCGGTCCGGCGATTCCTGCAGCAGCGTCGGTCGGCCCTGTCGCCGTGATCGTTATTCTTCTGGATGCCCTATCTCCTCGCCCTTGCGTCCGCCATCCTTTACGGCGCCGCCGATTTCACCGGCGGCGCCGCGACCCGGCTTGGACGGACGATCCCGGTCGTATTCCTCTCCCAAGTGAGCGGCCTGGTCCTGCTCGCGCTGCTGCTGCCGCTGCTTCCGAACGCGTCGCCCTCGCGGGGGGATCTGCTCTGGGGTGCGGCCGCAGGACTCACCGGAGGCGCGGGCGTGGCGCTCTTGTATCGCGCCCTCGCCATCGGCAGGATGGCCGTCGTGGCTCCCACGACCGCGGTATGCGCCGTCGCCATCCCGGTCCTGGTATCGGTGCTGCTGGGTGAGCGGCCCGTCCCGATGGCAGTCGCGGGCATCATCCTCGGTGTGGTGTCGATCGTTCTGGTGAGCCAGCAGAGGACGGCGGAGACGGGCACGCACGGCGCCGGTCGAGCGAAGCGGCTTCCGCCCGGGATGGCGATAGCGCTGGTGTCGGGCGTCGGGATCGGACTCTTCTTCCTGTCGCTGGCGCAGAGCCGATCGAGCGCCGGTATGTGGCCGATCCTGGTGGCGCGGGCGTTGTCGTCGATGTTCTTCGGGGTGGCGGCGCTCACCCGGCGGGAGTCGCTTCGGATGCCGCCCCGGGTCCTGGTGCTGGTACTGGTGTGCGGCGTCATCGATATGTCGGCTAACGCGCTCTATTTGCTCGCCGCGCGGCAGGGACCACTCAGCGTCGTGGTCACCCTCTCATCTCTCTACCCTGCCAGCACGGTGCTGCTGGCGCGGGTGGTCCTGGGCGAGCGACTCAACGCACTGCAGATTACCGGTGTGGCCGGGGCACTCGGCGCCATCGTGCTCATCGTGAGCGGCGGCCGGAGCTGAGCTCGGTTCCTTGCCGCCGTGTCAGCCGGGAATCACGTACTCGCTCTGCACCAGTCCGCTGGCATACGACCGCGTGGCCACGTGCTCCAGCCGTATATCCTGCGAGATCCTTCCAAACAGGGGAATCCCGCCTCCGAGGAGCACCGGGATGCGGGTGATGATCACCCGCTGAATCAGTCCGGCCTGGAGGAAACGCTGGATGGTGATTCCGCCGTCGATGTAGAGATGCTGCATCCCGCGACGTCCCAACCGGTCCACGATGTCCTGGGGTGAGCCGGCCATCACCTCGCAGACCGCGCCCTCCGGTACCGCGGCTGCGCTCAATGTCGTGCTGAGCACGACCACTGGCGTGGTTCCATACGGCCAATTCTCGAAGCTTAGCACTGTCTCGAAGGTCTTCCGGCCGATCACGATCGCATCCACGGTGGCGATGAACTCGCTGTAGCCGTGCGGCTCGCCGCCGTCGGCCGGAAGCCAATCCAGTCCGCCGTCCTCCCGGGCGATGTACCCGTCCAGGCTGGTCGCGATGAAGACCGACGCTCTCATGGGTCGCGCCGGGTCAGGGATGCAGGAGGAGCTTGCCGGTGGTCTGGCGCTGCTCCAGCCTGCGGTGGGCCTCGGACGCCTGCTCCAGGGGATAGGTCTCGCCCACGCTCACCCGGAGCGTCTTCGCCAGGACTCGATCCTGCAGCTCGCGACGGGCCGCGTCCCATCGCTCGGGAGGGTCGGCGGCAAGCCAGAAGCTGCTGACCCGCAGGTTGCGGCCGTAGAGCTCGTCAGGATGGATCGGAGCGGGAGATCCGCTGGCCTCTCCGAAGAAGACCAGGTGGCCGTAGAGTGCCAGCACCGCGAGGCTGTCGTCCCGAGTGGCGCGGCCGACCGAATCGAACACGGCGTCGACCCCGCCGCCGCCGTTTGCCTCGCGAACCAGCTCCGGCAAGCCCGGACCATAGGGCAGGGCGACAGCGCCCAGCTCTCGGACCAGCGCCTGCTTGGCGGGAGTGGATGCGGTACCGAGGACGCGGACGCCACGCAGGCGCAGGAGTTGAACGAGGAGTGCGCCCACCCCGCCCGCGGCCGCGTGCACCAGAGCGCTCTGCCCCGGCGCCAGCTCGGTCGAGAAGTGAGCCAGGCCATACGCGGTGAGGCCCTGAACAGGAAGTGCGGCCCCCACCTCGAACGGCACACCGTCGAGCAGCGAGAAGAGGGCAGTGGCCGCCACCACCGCGTACTCCGCGTAGGTGCCGCTGGTGCGCATGGCCCAGAACCCGACCCGGCGCCCCAGCCACGTCTTGTCCACCCCGGGGCCGATTCCCTCCACCACGCCGGCGGCCTCGTTCCCCGGAATCCAGGGCAGCATCGGAGGATCGTAGATGCCGCGGCGGCGCTCGGTGTCGGAGAAGTTCACTCCCACGGCGCGGACTCGGACCAGAACCTCCCCGGGGCCGGGCTGTGGAGCCGGGTGGGACCGGAGGGTCAGCACCCCGGGGTCGCCCAGGGCGTGAACCACGATGGCTCGCATGGGAGGAGGAATAGCGCCAGCAGTCATGCGATGATCGGGGCCGATGCCGGCCTGGCCAACGGCGTGAGCCCGAGCCCGAACTCGGCCTCCACATCGTACGTCCTCCCGTGGACCCGCCCCTTGCCTTCCGCGATCGTCAGCTTCCGGGCGAGCACATCCGCCCGCCACGCCGGCGCCGAGACGCCGGCGCGCCGGCGCGCTACGATCCGCATGCGCTCGACCTCCTGCTCCGCTGGGGAGAGCGCGGGATTGATGAGCTCGATGTCTCTGCGAATCTGCTCGCCGGCGCCTCCCCGGTCCACGCTCCCGTTCTGGACCCGGATGTCGAACATGAGCGCCGCCCCGCGCTCGGTGGTCAGTCCATAGTCCCGGCAGAACCCCAGGGCGATCTGCAGGAACGCGTCGGCCCGGGCCACCTGGATCGCGATCATCGGCTCGCTCTTGCCCATGGCCGAGAGGCTGCTCTTCCAGTTATCCGCGATGCGCCAGGTGTTGGCGCGATTGGCTACCAGCGATTGGATGCCGAGGGCCCATCGCATCTGTTCCTCTTTGGGGCGGTCCAGCATGCGGGAGAACTCGTCATAGAGAGTTCCCAGGATCGTCCGGAGCTCCGCCTCGTTTCTCTCCCGCATCTCCTTCCAGAGCGACTGCAGTGTGCCCTGGCCGATGTTCCACTGCAGCGCGCCCCAGCTCAGCCCCTGGTGGTCGAAGTTGCCGGCCACGCCGCCGAAGCAGTCGGGAAACCCGCGTCCGGTCTCGAAGGATGCGGTCAGGGCGAGCACCCGCACGCCCAGCGGCGTACTCTGCGTCAGCGTGCGACCGGCGGCGCTGGCCGGGGCGGACCCGTCGTCCTTGGCCGCGGCCACGAAGTTCGCGAATCGGACCTGGGAACGGCTGGCGGGGAGCTGGACGGCTTCGGCCGGTAGAATGACGGCTGCGGGCGCAACGGGCACCGACGCATCGGTGGGCGACCCGGCCGGCACGCCCCCCGTCTGCGCCGGCACGACCGCGACCACCGGCTTGCTTTCCGCGGCCACCGCCACCTGGGCCTCGGCGGCCTTCGTCTGCAACACCTCGACCGCCCGGGAGCCGAAGTAGAAGGCAAGGACCATCTGGAAGGCGGTCACCAGCCCCTGGAACTGCGGCTCCAGGCTTCCAGGGGCGTACAGGTTCACGCACTCCATCACCACGAACACCACCAGCCCGGACAGCGCGAGCATCCCCCGGATGGTGCCGGGCGGCAGACCGAAGGAATCCTGCTCGTAGGGGTTCTTCTGGGGCTCCTCGAACGGCTCGACGTCGGATGCGGCGGGCGCCGCCGGTCCGTCCTCCGTGATGTTTGCTGCCTCGAGCCGCTGTTGCTTCCGGTAGGCGATGAGCTCGTCCCGCCGCTCCCGATAGCTCTTGCCGCCGAGCAGCCCGGTGAGGAGCCGGTCCAGCCAGGTCTCGTAGATCTCCGGGTAGAGAATCTTCCACTCCCGGTTGGACAGCCCGTAGTTGGAGACGTAGCGGTTGATCGCCCACAGGATGTACAGCAGGGTGAGGGCGAGCCAGATCCCCATGATCCACCAGGCGAAGGAGGCCGCGTCCCGGTAATCCTTGAGCGCAGCCGCATCGGCGGGCATCTTCTGGTTGATGAGCGACTGCAGGGAGTCACCCCGACGCAGCAGCCGCTGCATCATCGCGAAGGACGAGTCCGGCGCCGACGCCGGAATCCGGACCGTGTCCGGCCTCGGTGGCGCCGGCCTGGCAGGCGCAGGCCGCGCTGCGGGCGGCCTGGTGGACGGCTGGGTGCGGGCCGTCGTGGTCTGGTCGGTGACATCCTGGATCCCGTTCTGCCCGGCCAGCGGACCGGCGCCGGTGCCGAGCAGGAAAGCGAGCGCCACAGTAGCGCGAACAGCCATAGTTCCTCCGAGCCGCGTCAACGCACGACCTTGAACAGGAGCCAGTTGGCGGTGGCGCCGAGCGCGGCGCCGATGGTGAAGCCTCCCCAGTCGAAATTCTTTCCCGAGGGCTTGATGCCCAGACCTCCGACCACCCCGCCGACCAGGCCGCCGGCCACGATGCTGGCGGTCTTCACCCGCCGGGCGTAGGCCAGCGCCGCGGCGGTGTTGCGCACGGATTCCTTGCCGAGGCTGTCCGCTGTCGCGAATCGTGCGTGCAGAGTGTCGTAGGTCTGGTTCTGGATCTGCACAACCGCTGCAAAATCCTTGATGTTCTGCTGGCGCAGGCTGTCGATCGCGCCGGCCACGCCGACCCGCGCCCGGAGCGAGTCGATCAGTGCGCTGTCGAGCGCCAGCCTGCGGATCAGGACCTTGTAGGCCGCCTTGTTGTAGACGTATGCGGTGTCGGCGTCGACCCGGAGGATGTCGGTCCGGACCACGCGGACCCTGATCGGATTGGGGACGTCCTTGATGACCCTGTTGGGGGTATCCTGGGCGGGAAGTGGACTCAGGGTGGGTGCGACCAGACCAAGCAGCAGGACCACGGCTGGCGCCTTCATGAATGCTCCTGTCGGAACAGGGGTGAGCCTATTCGATGAGACCGGGATCATCCTGGATCGTGGGGATCTGGTCCCGCTCGCGCAGGAGGTCGTCGATGGACTGGTCGAGGCTCCTGGCCCGTGCCTCCAGCGGTGCGATCTGTTTCTCGCGCGCCTGGATCGCGTCCATCCGGGTGGCGATCTCCCGGGTCCGCCACTCATCCAGCTGCTTCACGCTCCGCTCCAGGCCCTCGAGCCGTGCGCTGATCGCCTCGTTCTTCTCCCGAATGGTCTTTTCGGTCGGACCCTCTCCCACCAGACCGCCGAGCAGGTTGGCGAGGCCCTTGAAGGCGTAGAGGATCGGCGCGGCCAGTCCGACCAGCCAGAGGGGCAGCTTGGAGCCTGCGAGGGTCGAGGCGAAGGCCTTGATGTTCGGATTGAGGTAGGTGATGAGCAGCATCGCCACCAGCATCAGGGCGATGATGATAAGCAGCTTGCCAAAGCGCGACATGTGGGGACTCCTCCGGGACAGACAAGGTTGCAAGGTGGGGCAGAGTGGGGCAAGGTGGGGCAGGGTCACGGCCCGACGGATCAGCGCCTTGCCTCACCCTGCCTCACGCTGCCCCACCCTGCCCCACCTTTCTTGATCAGCGCCCAGCCGGCGCCGGTGTCCCCGCCGGCTGGTCGGCAAACATCGGCGTCGATCGCAGGATGGCGACCTCGTCTGCCGTCATATCCACCGGCACGTCGGCGAACAACGGCGTCGTGAGATACCGCTCCCCCGTGTCGGGCAGCATGCAGAGGATCGTCGATCCGGCCGCCGCGGCCTGGGCCACTTCCATCGCCGCCGCGAAGGTGCCGCCAGCGGAGATGCCCACGAAGATCCCTTCTTTCGCCGCAAGCTGCTTGCTCCATCGGATCGCCTCGGGCGCGGGGACGGTGATCGTGCGGTGGACCAGTCCCGCCTCCACGGCATCGCTCGCGAGCTTCGGAATGAAGTCGGGACTCCAGCCCTGGATCGGATGCGGCTTCCACGCAGGATGCCTAGCGGCCGGCGTCCCGTCGGGGTTGCGCTCCTGCCGCGTGCCGCTCGAGACGAGAGGCGCGTCCGCGGGCTCCGCCAGGACGATCCGGGTCTCCGGCCGCTCCTTCGCGAGCACCCGGCCCACCCCCTTGAGGGTGCCGCCCGTTCCGAAACCGGTGACCCAGTAGTCGAGCCGCTCACCGGCGAAGTCGGTCAGGATCTCCCGCGCAGTTGTGCGCGAATGGATGTCGGCGTTCGCCTCGTTCTCGAACTGCCGGGTGAGAAACCAGCCGTTCGTCTCCGCGAGCTCCACCGCCTTGTTCACCATTCCGGTCCCGCCGGCCGGCGGCGGCGTGAGTACGACCTTGGCACCGAGGAAACGCATCAGCTTGCGGCGCTCCAAGCTGAACGACTCAGCCATGGTGACGACCAGCGGATACCCCTTTTGCGCACACACCATGGCCAGCCCGATGCCGGTGTTGCCGCTGGTGGCCTCGACCACGGTCTGGCCGGGTTTGAGCACGCCCCTCCGCTCGGCGTCCTCGATCACACCGAGCGCCAGGCGATCCTTCACTGAGCCGAGCGGGTTGACCGCTTCGATCTTGACGAAGAGGTCGATGCCCTTGGGTGCCAGCTTGCCGACTTTGACGACCGGCGTATTGCCGATCGTCTCGAGAATGTTTGCGAATTTGGCCATGGCTCCCACCCGGGGAAGAGGGTCGTGGTGAACGGATGAGGAAATCTAGGACCGTGCCCCGATCTTGCCAGGCGCACTTCCGGGGGTAGACTCTCTCCGGGCAGGCCACCCTCCACCCCCGCAAAGAGCACTCCCATGCGCCGCCTTCCGCTCCACCCTGCGTGCGTCGTGTTGGCGCTTCCCCACCATCAGCGAGCGCCAGTTCACCGGCGGCGGCGCCACGGTCACGGTCACCGGCTCCAGCAAGATCAGCCAGGAGATACCGCTCAACACCAAGGCGAGCTACGGCGATGGCGAGTCGACCTGGCTCCAGTTCGGCGTGTCGGGGTCGGCCGAGGGTGACGTGCTCGTCACCTACGGCGAGTCCAAGGAGATCGGGATCACGGTGGGCCGGGGCAAGTTCCTGGCGACGGGCGGGATCATGCCGGGCGAGAAGTCGCAGTGCTCGGGGAAGGCGCAGGTGACGGCCGCGCTGGTGTCGGGCGACTACACCTGCACTGGCGTGACCTCGAAGCAGGCGGAGGGCGGAATGGGCAAGGTGGACATCAAGGTCACGTTCACGGCGAAGTCGTAGCGGCGCCACCGGTCACCGCGGTGGCCACCCTGCGCAGCTCCTCCTCTGTTTGCACCGCGGACTTGACATCCGCCCACTGGAACGGACTGCCGGCGAGGCGATGCTGGAAGAAGGCGAGGCCGAGCCCACACAGCTTCCGGATCATGTCCGGGTCGCGGTTCTGGAAGGTCTTGTCGTCGAGCGTAATGAACCGCTCGACGGCCTTGGGATTCACATTGGCCTGTTGACTACCTCAGGCGGATGTGGATGTCTAAGCAGTCCGGAATCCCTTGATGATAAGCCACAGCGCCAGGGCCAGCTGACTCACCCCCAGCGGCGCGAGCATGGGGACCACCACAGGACGCCCGAAGAGGGGTCCCGCCAGCGTCGTCAGTTGCAGCATGACCGCCAGGAGGCCAAAGGCGGCCAGCGCACGCGGAACCAGTGCGAATCGGTACAGCACCGCGTAGAGCACGAGGAGGGCGCTGCCGTCGGCGATCCGACCTAGATAGTGCGTCCAATTCCGTGCCGAGGTCACCACGACGCGAAGCGCCCGGAGTTGATCGCGTTCGGCAGGACCTGCCCTGGCGTATGCCTCGCTCAACGACACCATCGACATCATACCCGCGTGCTCGACGGCGGTGACGGCGAGGGCGACCACCGCCAGCGCCATGAACCAGAATGCGAGCGCCTGGCTGTACTGACAGAAGATCGGGAACGCCGTGATGGCGATGGCGACGAAGAGTGCGCCGGTGACGAGTCCGAGGAGTACGGACAGGCCGATCTGCTGTGAATGAGCCGCTGCGGTCGCGAGGAAGTCCGGTGCGCCAAAGAGCGGCGCCGTCAAGACGCCGTAGACCAGGGCGCTGCCGGCCATCTGTGCGAGGATCAGCGTACCGATGATGCGACTGGTGCGGGTGGCGGTTCCCATGCGGTTACGCCGCCCGTCCGTCAGACCAATTCACGGCCGATCCTGGCGAGGGGGAGCCGCCTGACCCGGACTCGGCCCCGGGGTCTCATCCTCTCGTTCGGCTGTCGTGTGACCATCCTTCATATAGACGCGCACCACGATCCACTGCCGATGGGGAAAGGCCCGCGCCTGCCACCGCACCTGCCAGAGCAGTCCGCCCGGATCGGCCTTGAAGCTCCGCGGGGTGATCGAGTAGAGGATGTAGTTCGATAAATCAGGAAACGCGGCGGCCGCGACTCGGTCGGCAATCCGCAGGGCAGAATCCAGGGTCACTCGGACGTCCGCCGCTTCGAGGTCTTGAGCGCGAAGCGGGAGCGCCGTCCAGAGCGCGAACACCAGGCAGAGAGGCGGGGCGGAGCCGAAGCAACGGACCATGCCCATGCTCATGAATGTGGGCGCAGCGAGCGCGCCTCCAGACCGATGCCTCCGGCCAGGAGACCCAATATCATGAGGGTGTCGAACAGCGAGGCGGGCGCAACGTAGATATGGAGGTTGGCGATGATTCCCACCACGATAATGAGCGCACCAGCGGCCGTCAGCAGCCAGCCTCCGACACTCCGACCGTCAAAAAAGAGCCAACCTACACCGACGAGCAGCGGCAGCATTGAGAGCCCGAACGCATTGTAGCCCCACAGCAGCCAAGCTCCGCTGCCGACGGTGACGCGGGTGAGCAGGAGATAGCCGCCTACCACGATCATGCCGAGGCCCAGGAAGAAGGTACCGAGGCCGCCGGAGGTGCCACCGGCTCCTTGCATGTGCGCTCCTAGAATGGTGCAGTGGAGCGGGGCCCCGGCCCACCCGCGACTGCCAGGTCCACGACCAGGAGCGAGTGATCCGACCAGCCGCGCTACCGAACTTCGTGATCGTATCGGCAACTCGTCACATGATCGGCGAGGATGGGTGAGGCGAAGGCGTGATCAATCCGGAACCCACGCCTGGCGCGAGGGCGGGCAGGTGGGTTGTCGCCCGGTGTGCGTTTGTCGTGGTGACGGCTGATGTACGGCGAGGTACTGAGGCTGTCAAGAGGTTGCTATAGGCGTGCGCGCAATCGCAGCACTACGTGGCGCTCGTCGCCTCGGCGCAGGAACGTCAATGAAAGTTTCGTGTCGGGCTGAGAGAGCTTTTCACGAATGCGGCTCAGGCCGAGCTGGGCCGATGGTTGGCCGCCGATCGCGACAAGGACATCGCGCCGGCGGACGCCTGCGGTGTCGGCGGGAGAGCCTCGATCGACGCCGAGAACCGTAATGCGTCGAAAGTCAGGCCCGACGCTGGTCAGCAACAGGCCACTCGCATCGTACCCCATCGGTGCATGGGTGCGAGCCGTCGGCTCGAGGATGACGCGGCGCCCGGCGTAGTCGAACACGAGGTTGAACCGACTCAGCAGGCCCACGCCGACTGTCCCGGCGTCACCTCTGCGTTCCACATCCGCCGAAAAGGCCGCGATCGGCCTGGCCACGGTGGTACCGGCAATGGTCAGACTGTCCAGCCGCATGACGTGGCCCGCGACCTTGCCGCCGATCGCGGCGCCCAATGCGGGGAGGCGCTTGGAGACTCCTTGTGTCAGCTCGGCCTGTTGCACAAAGGAGCCATTCAGGCCGAGAACGTCGAGACTCCCCGTATCGAGCTTCAGCTTGGCGGGCACGGCCCGACCGTTCAGATAGAGCAGGCCCAGCGCGAAGGGCTGGTCGGCCTCGATCCAGACCGGCAGGATACGGCCGGTCCCTCCATACACGAATTGGTTCGGCTCGAACAGTTCGACCACCTGCCGATCGTAGTCGAGCCTCGTCACGTACCGGGTCAGGAAATCGTGGCCGAGGATCCCAGCGTACGCCAGGCCGATAAGCGGCTCGACGTGGTGCAAATCGATGACGGTGAGACTGTCCGGGCGAAACGTGGCCTGCCCGAGGTGGAGCGGGATTCCCGGCACGACGCCGGCATCGGTATGACCGCCAGGCGCGTCTGCCTCACCGTGGACATACGCGGGCAGGCGTAGCGAGTCCGCATAGCGTCGGTTGACGACGCTGGTCTCGAAGCCGGAATCGAGCAGCCAGAGGTGGGGTGGCGAACTGTCCGTCTCCACTCGGATGAAGGGCAGCCCGCCAGCAGAGGTCAGGGGAAGAGTTGCTACCGGCACGGGCGGAGTCCGGTGCGAATCATCGGTGCGAGGGCTCGGGCCGCAGGCCGAACAGGCCAGCAGGGTGACAATCGCCTGATACCGACAGGCTCCACCTGCGCCTGATCTCACCGCGCAGATACTCCGCGACATAGGGTGTCCGATTTTCGTGGTGAACTCCGCATCTCTATATATGGGGGATCAGGAAACGCTCCGACGGCCTTCTCCACATACGGAAAGGAGTCACCGATGTCCACGACAGTCCAGACCGGCTTGCCAGCTGCAGTGAATCTCCAACAGGCGATCCTGCTCGCGCAGCTGCAGCTTCTCCGCCAGTTCGAGGCGCAGCGAAGGAAGGGGTAGTCAGGCTGAGCTAGCGTGACGTGGTCCTCATACGAGGAGGATCACGGCGAGCACCACCCCGATGATGACGAGCGCCCAACTCAGTGCCAGCACGAAGCGTGGACTGGAGCGCGGGGGCCGGTCGCCCAGCGGCAGCGACCCGACATAGCGTTGATACTGTAGCGCCCCGCCAGCGGTGGCGATGACGCCCAGGACGACAAGGGCAGCCCCAAGGTAGGGCGACACGCCGTGACCGATTTGACGCCCCGCCTGCTCGTGGAGCAGGCGCAGGAACAACCCGAACCGGGCCACCACGAACCCGAACCCCATGACTGCGATGCCGGTGCGGAGCCACGCCAGCATCGTTCGCTCAGCCGCGAAAAAGACTCTCGGGTCCCCGCTGGGCTCAGGCATCGTGTCAGCGGTAGTCATCGCGAGGCGGATGGAACACATCGATGACGGCGCAGGCAGTCAGGGCGCGCGCGGAATGGCGCTCATGGGGTGCGATATACAGCAGCTGCCCGGGTCGCAAGACGTGCTTGACGCCGGAGACCGTCAGTTCGAAGGAGCCGCTCAGTAACAGGGTCCACTGCTCGTGGGGATGGGAGTGATCGGGGATGACCGCGCCGGGCGCGATGTCCACTCGGCCCTGGGTGATGTGGTCCGAGTGGAGATAGCGGCCGAGGTAGCCGGGAGCGACCTCGCGCGGCGCAACAGTGGTGAAGTCAAGGAGCCTCATGTGAAGCCTCACCCCTTCCTGGTCCAGGGCGGCACGATCGTGTTCATCCGGGCATACGCCACCAACTGGCCCAGATGCTCGTGCAGGTCGTTGAGGGTATAGGTCGTCGCCACGCGGGGCAGAGTGCTCTGTCCATAGTACCTGATCGGCGTGTTGATCGTCGACCGCGACAGGCCAGCCAAGGTGGCGCTCAGACTCTGCATTGCACGGTCCATCACAGCGATCAGCTGGCCGTCCGGGAGTTTCTTGAGCCGCGCCTCCTCGGCGTCGAAATCGGCCAGCGATCCCGCCGGCAAGGGACGGCCGAACATCGCGGTCTCGCAATTCCCCTCTGCTGCGACATGGGCAAAGACCTCCCGGAACGCGCGCGTCCCCTCCATCGGACGCCAGGTGAGCTTGTCCGAGGGCACCGCCTTGGCGAGCGCCATGAACTTCTTCCGCAAGCCTTCAATGTCTTCCTTCTGCACCTGACGCCAGGCCGCGAATTCAGCCGAGTCGTCTACCGAAGTCTGTGCCCGGAGCGAAGCGCCTGTAAACCCGGTCAGACCCATCAGCAGGACGAGGGCCGGGGCGGGCCAGAGACAAGACCTAGGCATGCTGTCCTCCTTGAAGGGAATGGTGTGCTGAGTAGTTGTTCGTACGAGAGCGGAAGCGGAAGGTTCCACGCAAGGGCGATTTCGCATCGGCGGGTCATGCCCGCTTCCCTGGCCACCCTACAGGCCACGCGTCGCGTGCGTAGCCAAGATGGCAGAGGAACCAGGCCGGGTCGCGTGATCGGACCGCCGCCAGGGCCCAGCGTAGCTCGAGAGTGGCCGCGTGAAACCGCGCACGATCGATCAAGCCTGACAGGCCCGGATAGACGGTGTCTATTTGCCAGAGCAACCCTTCCCCGAAGGCAATGATCAGTGACCCCAGGTCGAGCGCGGGATCGCCCGGGCCGGCGTTGCCGAAGTCAATGACGCCGCGTAGCCGGTGGGTGGCGGGATCAAAGCACAGGTGGTACGGTGCCAGGTCACCATGGACCAGCGTCGGCGAGTAGGCAAGGTCCAGGTCCCCAGCGAGGACGGGGCGAAAGAGCTCCCGAGCCCAGGCTCGGGCCCAGTCCATCATCAAGGGCAGCAGCTCGCGTTCAACCGCCTCATACAGCTGCTCGTACCCTTCCCGCATTCCCGGCGATGTGGTTCCCGGGCGGGTAATCGCTTCGCTGACCCCCGGCAGACTGTGCAGCTCGCGAAGAAACGTCCCCAGCTGCTCCATGAGCAGGCCCCGCGTCGACGCGTCCTGCGCCAGGAGGCGTTGACGATCGAGCGGCAGGCCTGGAATGAACCGGTAGACGATGCACTCCTGGTGTTGCTGAATGACCTCCGGAACCGGCAGGGATACGCGGGGCCGCACGACGGCAAGCAGTCGAGCTTCGCGTTCCAGGGCGTGGCGCCCCGCCTCGTCTCGCGCGAACCGGAACACGAGCTCTTCATTGACGATCAGGACATCGTTCACCAGCCCATCCTCACCAGCGCGCAGCGATGCGATCCGGAGATCGGGGATGATCCGCAGAACCCGTTGCTCAGGCTTGGGTGTGCTACCCATCAGGTGTCCCGGAGCGCGACCCGCTGACCCACAGTAGCCCGCCTCCAAAGACGATCATCCATAAAGGAAGGAGGTAGTTATTCAGCGCGGCGACCGGAGCGACCACGTCGGTGGCGTTGCGGAACATGCCGACCAGACCTGCCACCGCGGTCCCCACACCGACATACCCGATCCAGCGAGGGAACCCGGCGCCCCGCGCCAACATGGCCAGCGCTGACAGGAGAAAGAATACGCTGACGCTCAGCTCCCCGAGGAACTCGCCGATATAGTTGCCGAGATAGCTGTTGAGTCCGGTGAACACGGTGGCGATCGCCGCCCGCTCGGCCGCATCCCCGCGGGCGTAGGCCTCGGCGAGCGCCCAGTGGATGCTGGGCCAGCGCAGAAGTCCCAGTACCATCGAGACCGCGGCGACCTGCGCGAAGAGCATTCCGGTACGCATGCTCCCCTCGCGCACGGACCGGAGGGCATGAAACGCCCCGACCCCGGCGGGGATCCAGACCAGAGGCAGGAAGCCGTAGAGCGCCCATACCGCACGGCCGCCGGCGCCGGTCGCGCGCAGTCTCGGGAGCACGTCCGCGGCATTGCCGTCAAGGATGGCCGGGTAGTCGAACCGGGCCGCGAGAAAGGAGAAGACGCCGAGAAACGCCGCCGCGCCCGCGACGAGGGCGATCCCCCCGGCGCGAATAGTTGAGTGTTCCCGCATTACGACGATCGCTCCCACACCAATACAGTGATCAGGGACTGTCCGCCGATCTGGATCGGTGGCGTGGAGAGTTCAAGGTGTGTCCCGTCGAGCTTGTAGTGGCGGACTTGATGTCCGCCCACCCAGTTCGGGTAAGACGCTCCGATCACGTGATGCGTGACGGTCGCGGTGAGTGGGGCGACGCTGTAGCTCCCGAAGTATGCAATGAAGCCGTCGAAGGCTGCGCGCACTTCTGCATCGGTGCCCCGCTGCGGGTCTTGGGAAGCAAATAGGGGTCGGTCCGGCGTCATGAGCATCGCTGACATGTGACCGGAAGCGTCGTACACGAGCTGACCGATGACCCCCCGTCCCAGCGGGTACCGAGTCGCTCCTGAGCTGTCGCGGGATTCATAGGAATTCAGGTGCCATGCCCCGATAAGGTCTGCGGCTGCCTGCCCGGACCGGTCAGTCACGATGAAGCCTTTCCCACGCCCGCACCGGGCCAGTCACGATCCGAAACAACGGATGCGCTGCAGGCCGGCTCACCACCCTCAGCTCTTCGAATCGGCCCGGCCGGCGCTGGTGGAGTTTCCTCAGAAGATGGGCCCATTCGAAGGCCAGCTGCCCGGTGGTCTCGGGAATGCGCCGGCGCGGCGTGCGGCCACCCAGCTTGCGCCGATCGAAGCAGTACCCCCGCCGCAGCGCCTCATCGTAGATGGCCGCGAGATAGCAATTCAGTGCGCCGACCGGCTGCGGATGGTTCCGAAAGCGAGTCAGCTGCGGGTGAGATCGGTACCCCTGCGTCTCGCCTCGGAGGACGGCCCGCGCCAGCAGGGCTTCGCGCCAAAGCGCCACCAGTCCCAGCGGATCAAGGTACTTCGGGTGGATCGTCCAGAGACGCATCAGGCGTTGGTCAGGCAGCCGATTCCGGAAAGCGCCCGTGCTTGAACAGATGGAACCAGACGGGCCGGTCCGTGTCGCTCAAGATCTGCAACTCCTCGAAGATCTCTCGCGCAAACTCGATGGGTCCGAGCCCGCTCGCCGTGATCAGCCCTTGGTCGCGCACGGCAAGGGAGTCGACGTAGCGAGACGCGCCCCGGTACTCCGGGACCAATCGCTCCAGGTAGGCGAGTTCATTGCTCGTGTGGCCGTGGTCGTCCAGGAGGCCGGCGTGGGCCACCGCGAGCGTGGCCCCGCAGATGGCTGCGATCGGCACGCCGGCGCTGTGCAGAGCCAGAAGCGTGGGCCCGATCTCTGCCCGAGGATCGGGGCCTTCCCACAGGTCTCCCCCGGGCAGAATCAGCAGTCTGACGTTGGCCGGGTCCAAACCCGCCAGTGGCAGATCCGGCATCACCGGCAGCCCGCCCATGGATCGGACGGGTGCTGCGCTGAAACCGACGGTCCTAACCTCCAGGCCACCGGAGCGGCGGAGCTCGGCCATCGCAAAGGCCGGCTCCCAATCGGCGAAGCCGTCGAACACCAGGACATGAACCGCGGGAATCATGGGATCCCTCTAGCCTTCCGTGTCGTGCCCAAAACAGAGACGATAGCCGTTGCAATCCTCGATGTCGAAGTCGCGACATCCGTAGGGTTGATCACAAAGATCGCGGGTGATCTTGACGCCCTTGGACTTGAACTCGGCATGCAACGCGTCGGCATTGTCGATCCAGATGTAGGCGTCCCACGCGCTGCCCTCGGGATCGACGAGGTGGTTGGGCCGCACGCCCCCGGCCTGCTCCAGCTGGGCCAACATGATGATCACACCATTGCGCCGAACCATACAGAAGGAAGGCGGGTCATTCCAGAACCGTTCGTAGCGAAAACCGAGCTTGTCGCGGTAATAGTTGGCCGTGGCGACGACGTCATCCACCATGAAATAGGACGCGCTGCTCCAGCGCGACCGATCTGCGACGATGTTTTCTGCCGTCACGGCCCGTTCACCAGACGCTGGAAGCGCGGGTCGCCCCGGAGCGGCGCGTACGCCGGCGCCACCCTGAACCAGGCTGCGGTGAAGTAGCCCGGCGACGCGACCAGCGACCCCACCCTCGCCAGCGCCTGCTCCCGCCGGCCCGCCATCAGGGACGTCCGGGCCAGCAACTCCTCGACGATCACCCGCTGGAACATGAACTCGGAGTCGATGCCCCGCCCGAGCGCTTCCAGCTCGCGCGCGGCCTCGCCCGGGTTGCCGGCCAGTGCCCGCAGCCAGGCGCGCGACCAGCGGAATATCATGTCTTCGGCTCGCTCGCCGGCGGCCAGCTCGCGGCCGTAGACGGCGAGCGCGGAGTCGGCATAGGTCCGGGCACCGAGGCTGTCCCCACGCACCCAGTGTGTCTCGGCCTGGACGATGGCCCAGAGCGCCCGGTCGCCGGCGAACGCCTCCGGCGTAAGAGCGAGGAGTCGCCGCTGTTGCGCCTCGGAGAACAGCCACTCGTCCCCGTAGCCGGTCATATTGCCAGCCACGCCGGCGAGCTCCTCGTCCGACGCGGCGAGGCTGAGGGTTGCCCGGGCGCCGGCGAGGTCGCCTGTCGCCGCGGCGGCCAGCGCCTCGCGATACGGCGACGCCTGCGGATTCAGCTCGCGCGCCCGCCGGAACGCGGCCAGGGCTTCGGGAAAACGCCGGCGCCACAGCAGAGCCTTCGCCATTCGGGTACTGGTCTCGGCGGATCGCGGGTCGAGCACCAGCGCACGGCGGAAGCGGTCGATGGCCTCATCGAACCGTCCCATTGGCCACGCGGCGTCGGCCGCACCGGTGAGCAGCTCGGCGTCGTTGGGGGCGACGGCCAGACCCTTCTCGAATTCCGCCAGGCCCTGCCGCTCATCCCAGTCCACATCCAGGCCGATGCGACCCAGCGCCCGGTGGACGGCTGCCAGTGTGGGGGCCAGCGCCGCCGCCCGCTCGACGGCCAGGCGGGCGGCGGCCCCGGCGCGAGCGGTCGTGTAGATCGCATACGCCCCCGCATGAGCCTCGGCCAGCCCGACCCACGCGAGCACGAACCCCGAATCGAGCGCGATGGCGCGCCGGTAGGCCGCGACGGCGCGCTCGTACCCGGTCGGGGTGCCAGGGGCAGCCCTGGCCTGCAGATAGGCGTCGTACGCCGCAAGGTTCTCGGTGGGCCGCGCGGCGAGCCGCTCGCGCGCTCCCGCGCCGAGGGTGAGCAGCAGCGCGCCCGCCACCTGTTCGGCGATGGTCCCCTGCACCTCGAACACGTCCGAGAGCACCGCGTCGAACGGTTGTTGCCAGCGGGTCACCGGCGGCCCCGCGCCACCCACCTCGACCAGCTCGGGGCTCACCCGCACTCGGCCCTGCCCGGCGGCCGCGCGCTCCCAGCGCACCGTGCCGGTGAGGAGATAGCGGACGCCCAGCTCCTGCCCAACCTCCGAAGGGCGCTTGGGCGTTCTCTTGTACTCGCTGGAGCTGGTGCGGGCGATCACCTCCAGCCCCGGCAGGGCGGCGAGCTTGCCTCGGACCTCGTCTGTCACGCCGTCGGCGAAGTACTCGTCCTCGGGGCCACCGAGGTTCTCGAAGGGAAGCACTGCGAGGCGCGTGGGGCCGTCCGCTGCGTCCGCACGCGGGTGGCTGCGGCGCCACGCGAACAGTGCACCCAGGCCCACGAGGACGCCGAGTATGAGGGTGAGCGCGGCAGCCGGCACCGCGCGCCGGCGGATCGGTGGAGACGCGACAAGAGCGCGGGCGAACTCGGCCGCGGTCGGGAAGCGGTCGGCCGGCACCTTGGCGAGTGCTCTCAGGACGGCCTGCTCGACCGCCTCGGGCACTGTCTCGCGGAGCTGCCGGAGCGGGCGCGGGGTCTCGGTGAAGCGGCGGGCCACGGCGGCCTGCGCGGTCGGACCCGCGAACGGCGGCTCGCCCGCGAGCATCTCGTAGAGTACCGTCGCGAGTGAGTACACGTCGCTCTTGGCCGTGATCTCCCGCTCCCCCATCGCCTGCTCGGGACTCATGTAGGCCGGCGTGCCGACCGCCAGCCCCGTCTGGGTGAGCGCGTCCTCCCCGCTCTGCAGCGCGCGGGCGATCCCGAAGTCGGCCACGAGGGTGTGGCCGTCCTCGGTGAGGAGCAGGTTCTCGGGCTTCACGTCGCGGTGGACGACGCCGTGCCGGTGGGCGTAGTCGAGTGCCTGGGCGGCGTCGCGAGTGATGCGGAGGGCTTCGTCCACCGGGAGCTGCTTCTCGCGCCGGAGCCGGTCGCGCAACGACTCCCCCTCCACGTACGGCATGGTGAACCAGAGCCGTCCGGCGGCCTCGCCCGAGTCGTGGACCGTGAGGATGTGCGGGTGCTGCAGGCGGGCCGCGGTTTCGATCTCGCGCTGGAAGCGCGCCGGCCCGAGAGCTGCGGCAAGGTCGGGGTGGAGGACTTTGAGGGCTACCGGCCGCTTATGCCTGAGGTCCTGCGCGAGGTAGACGGTGGCCATGCCGCCCTGCCCGAGCTCCCGCTCGAGGGCGTAACGGCCGGCGAGGGCGGCGGCGAACGGCGAGTCGACAGCGGTCACGGGCGTGCCGGGAAGGGACACTAGGAATGTGGCCCGGG